>NZ_NTVM01000044.1:0-14663 GCF_002558005.1 Bacillus sp. AFS012607 | reverse complement strand
GTTTCAGCGACTTTTATAATTTAACATTTCTCGTTAAATCTGTCAACAACTTTTTTCTTTCGTTCCTGACGACGCTTATTAATTTACCATACTAATCATTTAATAGTCAACACTTTTAAAAAAAACGCCAAAATAATTTTATCTTGGCATAATATAAAGCTTAATAATCACTAATGCTGCCACACCCGGTAGGCCTAATAAACTCGTTATTGCTGCTGTACTCATGTTAATCGGGATATGAAAATCAAAATATGTCCCTACAACATTTACGATAAAAAGCAACGCTATGCCTAAAGTAACATGAAAAATCACCTTACCTATAAAACGCAATGGCTTAGAGGCAACACCAAAAACAAGAAAAATAAACACTAAAGTAAGAATGCCAACAATAATAATTGTAGAATTCATCTTTTCCTCCTTATGAATGACCTATACATCTATTTGTATGGGACAAGACAATAAAAAAGAACAGTTATCATAAGCGACATCTCTTTCATATAAACAAAATGAAACAACACCTCAGCATTTTAACAAATAAAATAAAAAGGCCTGCTTAGAAAGCAGAACCCTTTACCATTGTTCCATTTTTACAGGACGACGCTTTGCTTCTTTCAACAAGAAGAAATATTTCGCCTCTGCTATCTTCAAAGAACAAATGACATCTTGAGATGGTTCTACACTTTGTTCAACCATTCTCTTCTGACGTAACCACTCATTCTTCACTTTTTCCAAAAGTACAATTAACTTATCATCATACTCTTTACGCAATTTACCCTTTTTTTGAAAGAACATTTTTGTTTCTCCTCTTATACTTCTCTGCGACCTTCTAACGCTTTCGATAGTGTCACTTCATCTGCATATTCTAAATCTCCACCAACTGGCAGACCATGTGCAATACGAGTTACTTTAATGCCTGTAGGTTTTAAGAGGCGGGAGATATACATCGCTGTAGCTTCCCCTTCAATATTAGGGTTTGTTGCTAATATTACTTCTTGTACCGTTTCATCATGTAGTCGCTTTAAGAGTTGCGGGATATTAATGTCTTCCGGTCCAATTCCCTCCATAGGAGAAATCGCACCACGTAACACATGATATACACCTTGATACTCTTTCATTTTTTCCATCGCGATTACATCTTTCGGTTCTTGCACGACACAAACAACTGATTGATCTCGATGCGAATCATTACAAATATAACAAGGATCACGATCAGTAATATGTCCACATACAGAACAATACGCTAAATCTCGCTTCGCATTTACAAGTGCTTTCGCAAAACCTAACACATCATCTTCTTTCATATCTAATACGAAAAATGCCAATCGAACCGCTGTTTTCGGTCCGATACCTGGCAACTTCATAAAACTATCGATTAGTTTTGATATTGGCTCTGGATAATGCATGTATCAATATCCCCCTAGAACATTCCACCTGGTAAGTTTAAGCCTTTTGTAAATTTACCCATTGTAGAGTTTGATAGCTCATCGGCCTTTTTAAGTGCATCATTTGTTGCAGCTAACACTAAGTCTTGTAACATTTCGATATCTTCTGGATCTACAACTTCTTCTTTAATCTTCACTTCAAGAATTTGCTTGTGACCATTTGCAATAACTGTAATCATTCCGCCGCCAGCTGTACCTTCAACTGTTTTTTCACCAAGCTCTTCTTGTGCTTTCGCCATGTCTTTTTGCATCTTTTGCATTTGTTTCATCATGTTATTCATATTTCCCATTCCGCCACGCATCATAATTAATTCCTCCTAATTATTATTACTCTTTTATTTCAATGAGTTCTTGTCCTACTAATTTCACTGCCTCTTCTATAAGAGGGTCTTCCTTTTTCTCCGGGCTTTCTTCAGACTCTCCACCTTCACGTTGTAAAAAGTCTTCACGGATTTTACCCCATTCACTTTTTGGAATGGCAATCATATTTAACCTTTTACTTAGCAATTCAAATAAAGCTTGTTCTACTGTATCCATAGCTTCTCGATTTTCGCTCGCCATTTTACAGTGAATCTCATATTGAAATGCTAAAACGTAAGTGTCATCTGAAGCTGCCACTGGTTCACTATTTTCTAGTAAAACAGCAAACGCTACTTTGTTATATGATTTGAGTCTTCCTAACAACTCACCCCATACAGCTTTTAATTGTTCTAAATCTTGACGCTTCGCTTGTTTTAATACTTCATTTACACGCCCGATAGGAATCTTCATACTTCCTGTTCGTACGGGTTTTGGTGTTGCACGTGTCTCTCTTACTTCCTGTTGTACACCAGCTGGCACACCGTTCTTTTTGACTTGCTCTAACTCTTTCTCCAATTGCTGCATCCTGTTCATAATTGCTTGCAAACGATCCGTACCGTTTGCTTGCATCATAAACTGTTGACACAACTGCACCATAACAACTTCTAAGAAAATACGCGGATGATTTGTCCACTTCATTTCCTGTTGTCCCTTACTAAGGGTATGAATAATCTCATAGATCACTTCCGGTTGCATTTCTTCACTCAACTTACGGAATTGATCATCTACAATTACTCGTTCCAACATATGTTCTAGTTGCGGTGAAGTTTGATATAAAAGCATATCACGATAATAGTAAATGAAATCCTCCATAAAACGAACTGGATCCTTCCCTTTACTCATCATTTCATCTATGATCTGTAATGCTCTTGATACATCATTTTCACGTATGCATTCTACTAAATTGCCTAAGTATTGCTGAGAAACAGATCCTGTTACCGCCAATACATCTTCTGTCGTAACAATCTCATCACTATAAGATATAGCCTGATCAATAAGACTAAGCGCGTCACGCATACCACCTTCAGCAGCACGTGCAACAATTTGTAATGCTTCATCTTCCACTTGCGTACCTTCATTCGTCACGACTGTTGATAATCTCTCAACAATATCATTCACTGATATTTTTCGGAATTCAAAACGCTGACAACGCGAAATAATTGTAGGCGGGATCTTATGAGGTTCTGTTGTCGCCAAAATAAAGATAACATGTCCTGGCGGCTCTTCTAAGGTTTTTAAAAGCGCATTGAATGCACCCATAGAAAGCATGTGAACTTCATCAATAATGTATACTTTATATTCTACAGCACTTGGAGCATATTTTACTTTATCTCTAATATCTCGAATTTCATCTACACCGTTATTTGAAGCCGCATCAATTTCTAATACATCTGAAATGGATCCTTGTGTAATTCCTAAACAAGAAGGACATTCATTACAAGGTTCAGCTACCGGAGCATGTTCACAGTTAATTGCTTTTGCAAATACTTTTGCAATTGTCGTTTTTCCTGTTCCCCTCGGACCAGAAAATAAATAAGCATGTGAAACTTTCTCTTGAAGAAGGGCATTTTGCAACGTTTTTGTCACGTGCTTTTGACCGACTACATCTTCGAACTTTTGCGGTCTCCATGTTCGGTATAACGCTTGGTATGACACGAAAATACGGCCTCCCTCAAAGGTTATTATCTCATTTATTATAACCCATTCTGTTTATAGATTCCAAAAGTTATTTTCTATACAAAAAACTCACCTTTGTATTAAGGTGAGTTTTGTATACATATATAACTGCCGTGCACCCTCCGTCGATTACGTACCATAAGCGTTACTCAAGCAGTTAGCTCGGTTCAGGCACTCCTGCGGCACACGAGAAGACCCGCTTATTGCTGCTTCCTTCCGGACCTGACAAGGTTCACGGGGTCCCGTTGCGCAGGACCCAAACGTCAACACCACTTACTTAAGGCAGACCTTACAGCAACATAACCTCGAGAGGGGATTCGGCCTCGCTAGAGCGGATTGCGAGTATAGGGCACCGCTACCTCCCCGCTTAGCACGGCAAAGTTAAAACCAATATTCGGTTGCCTTCATTAAAGGCATTATCAGTATAACTTGTTTCTTTATAAAATGCAAATACGTTAGTTCCCATTGCTTTTCTCCAATTTTTTTATCGCTTTTCTTTTTTTACGAAGCTCTCTAAAAAAGTTTGTTAACAACGTACCGCATTCTTCCTCAAGTACACCAGTTACTACTTCACATTGATGATTGAATCGTTCATCCGTTAAAAGATTCATCAATGTCCCTGCACATCCGCCCTTCGGATCACTTGCACCATATACAACTCGCTTCACTCGCGATAAAACAATTCCACCCGCACACATTGGACAAGGTTCTAATGTTACATACAATGTTGCATCTTCTAAACGCCATGTCCCTAATTTTTTACACGCCTCATCTATCGCTAGCAACTCAGCATGAGCTATTGATCTTTGCTCAGTTTCCCTTAAATTATGAGCAACACTAATTACCTCACCATCTAACACTATAACTGCTCCAATTGGTACTTCCTGCATTTCCTCCGCCTTTTTAGCTTCTTCTATCGCTAATTGCATAAAATAAATATCTCGATCTTGTTCCATAACATAGTCCTTTCATTACAAATAAAGTACACTTATTTCCATTTACTGCACAGGGGATAACTTTTACAAATTCAATCCACCCTAAAAGAAAAAGAGAGGGATTACATATGAAAAATACCGCCTTGCTCATTATCGATATGATTAATGATTTTCAATTTTCCCACGGACCCATTCTAGCTCAAAAATGCGAAACTATAACAAACCCTATTTTACAATTAAAGAAAAAAATGAAATCCTTCGGCTATCCTATAATTTACGTTAATGACCATTATCAACTTTGGAGATCTGATATCGACCAACTTATTACTCATTGTACAAATAAATATAGTGAAAATATAATTCATAAGATTGCTCCAAGTTCTGATGATTACATTTTTATTAAACCACATTATTCCGCTTTTTATGAAACACCTTTAAATTCATTACTAGGTTATTTAAAAATAGAAAATCTAATATTAACAGGAGTTGCCGGGAATATATGCATCCTATTTACAGCTAATGATGCTCATATGAGAAATTATAAATTGTATGTACCACAGGATTGTATCGCCTCTAACAACGACCAAGATAATATACATGCTTTAAAAATAATGGAAACTACATTGAAAGCAAATATAACATCGTCATCCAAAATAAAATTTAATTAATACATATATCTATTTTCTAACTTTTTATATCAAATTAACCCACTCGCTTCCCTCTTGTGCTACAATAATTCTGTTTTGTGTTTTTAGTAGTCACGGTAAATCACTGATTGAAAGGAGGAAACAGCGTGACCGGAGTACCATTTATCACGGTTGAAGGACCAATTGGTGTTGGAAAAACTTCACTTGCGAAGGAAATTTCAACTCACATGCAACTCCACTTACTAAAAGAGATTGTTGATGAAAATCCCTTTTTAGGAAAGTTTTATGAAGACATCGACGAATGGAGTTTTCAAACAGAGATGTTCTTTCTTTGTAATAGATACAAACAATTAGAAGATATTAACATAAAGTATTTGAATCAAAGGAAACCAGTAGTAGCAGATTACCATATCTTTAAAAATTTAATTTTTGCATCCCGCACATTAAAAGACTCTCAATATGACAAGTACATGCAAATTTATCGTATCCTTACACAAGATATGCCTGTGCCAAATGTCATTGTTTATTTAACAGCTAGCCTAGAAACATTGCAAAAACGAATCGCCTTGCGCGGAAGAGAATTTGAAAAAAACATGGATCCAAATTACTTACTACAGCTCACAAAAGATTATGAAACAGCAATGGATACTTTTAGAAAAGATCATCCGGAGATACCAGTATTGAAATTTAATGGAGACGATATGGATTTTGTAAAAAATCCTGATGATTTAAACGTCATCCTATCTGCCCTTCAAAATACTCTCTTAAAGGAGTCGAAATAATAATGAATTTAAGGCAAAAATATGATATACCCAATGATGCAGTAATCACTATCGCCGGAACGGTAGGTGTGGGTAAATCAACTATGACAACTGCATTAGCTAATGCTTTAGGTTATCGCACATCATTTGAAAAAGTAGATTCCAATCCATATTTGGACAAATTCTATGCGGACTTCACTCGCTGGAGCTTCCACCTACAAGTGTACTTTTTAGCAGAACGATTTAAGGAACAAAAAAGAATTTTTGAATATGGTGGCGGTTTTGTTCAAGATCGTTCCATTTACGAAGACACTGGAATTTTCGCAAAGATGCATCATGAAAAAGGTACAATGACGGAAACTGATTATGAAACATACAAAGGTTTATTTGACGCTATGGTCATGACTCCTTACTTCCCTCATCCAGACTTATTAATTTACTTAGAAGGTTCTTTCGATGATATTGTCGATCGCATTCAAGAACGTGGGCGCCCAATGGAACAGCAAACACCAATTGAGTACTGGAAAGAAATGCATGGACGTTATGAAAACTGGATTAACAACTTTAATTCATGTCCTGTATTACGCTTAAATATTAATGAGTACGATATTTTAAAAGATGGTGATTCAATCGAACCAATCATTAAAAAAATTGGCCATTTTTTAAAACAAACA
Source organism: Bacillus sp. AFS012607 (assembly GCF_002558005.1). NCBI lineage: Bacteria > Bacillati > Bacillota > Bacilli > Caryophanales > Bacillaceae > Bacillus > Bacillus sp. AFS012607. The sequence continues at coordinate 8,167 of NZ_NTVM01000044.1, read as the reverse complement.
CGTAAACTTGTAAAATAAAAAACCCGTGCATATGCACGGGTTTTCCTATTAAATTACTTCTTCTTTGTTGGAGCAATAATTTCACTCTCAGGTTTTCCTGCGTTAATACGCTGACGAACAGTACTTGTACTAATATCGTATGCTTCAGCAATCTCTTTAACAGTCATTTCTTTCCCGTTAATTACTGCCGTTAATACTTTACCTGTACGTTTTGGAGCTGCCTCTTTCTTTACAGCTGGTTTTTCAACCTTTTTTGGTGCCTCTACTTTTGTCTCAGCTTGCTTTACATCACAAGTGCAACCACAAAGTTTACGGAATGTATCATCGCTTATAATGCGTGACACATTTGCACCACTGTTTAAAATTCTATTGTTCTTACAGACAGGACATTGTACATAATATAAAGTTTTTCCATCTAAAGGAAACGTTTGTATAATAAGATCCATGTTGACTCCTTTCATATCTATGAAGATAATCATCGGAATATGAGTGTGTAATAAGGACAAAATTACCTTACACCATACTTTATGATTGGTTTTAAAATAAAAACTCGTTACGTGTTGGTAACGAGTTCTCCAATCTCCACTTATATGCGCTGTTGTCAATTATATCTGGAGGAGGTAGAGGGATTCGAACCCCCGCGCGACTCTCGCCGCCTGTCGGTTTTCAAGACCGATCCCTTCAGCCAGACTTGGGTATACCTCCATATTGACATCAAATATAATATCAAAAGAAAAACAGTTAGTCAACCCTACTAAAATAAATTATGAGGAAAGGAAAATTTTACTTTCCCCTTCCTACATTACAGTACTGACAACGCTCATAATTACCAATCACTCATACCGATGAATGTTTAAATTTACTTAATAACTGTTTTTCCTCCCATATAAGGGCGAAGAACTTCTGGAATTATAATTGTACCATCTTCTTGTTGGTAGTTTTCTAAAATAGCTGCAACCGTACGTCCAATTGCAAGACCAGATCCATTTAATGTATGGACATGTTCTGGTTTTCCATTTGGCTCACGGCGGAAACGGATATTTGCACGTCTCGCTTGGAAAGCTTCAAAATTACTACAAGAAGAAATTTCACGATATGTGCCATAGCTTGGAATCCATACTTCAATATCGTATTTCTTCGCTGCTGTAAATCCTAAATCGCCTGTGCACATGCTCATAACGCGATATGGCAACTCTAATAATTGTAACACGCGTTCTGCATCATTTGTTAATTTTTCTAACTCTTCATAAGAATCTTCTGGTTTTACGAACTTCACAAGCTCTACTTTATTGAACTGATGCTGGCGAATTAAACCGCGTGTATCGCGACCAGCTGAACCTGCTTCAGAGCGGAAGCAAGAGCTAAATGCAGCATATCTTATAGGCAATTGCTCTTTATTTAAAATCTCATCACGATGCATATTCGTTACAGGTACTTCAGCTGTTGGAATTAAGAAATAATCTTCACTTTCAATACGGAATGCATCTTCTTCAAACTTTGGAAGTTGTCCTGTTCCTGTCATACTTGCACGGTTTACCATATATGGAGGTAATACTTCTTCATATCCATGCTCATCAGTATGAAGATCAAGCATAAAGCTAATTAAAGCACGCTCTAATCTTGCACCAGCACCTTTGTAAAATACGAAGCGGCTTCCTGTTACTTTCCCAGCGCGTTCAAAATCTAAAATTCCTAAATCAGTAGCAAGATCCCAATGTGGTTTTGGTTCAAAAGTAAATTCTTTCACTTCTCCCCAAGTACGCGCTACTACATTATCATCCTCTGTTTCACCGACTGGAGCAGACTTATGAGGGATATTTGGAATAGATAACATTAATCTTTCTAAGTCTTCTTCAACTGTGCGAAGTTCGTTATCAAAATCCTTTACTTTTTCTCCAACCTCACGCATTTCTAAAATTAGAGCTTCTGCATCTTTCTTTTCGCGCTTTAATACAGAGATTTGTTGAGACACTTCATTACGTTTACTTTTTAATTCTTCTGTCTGAACAAGTAATTCTCTTCTTCTCGTATCAAGTTCTTCAAAACGTCCGAAATCAGTTAGATCTTCACCTCTATGCTGTAATTTCGCTTTTACTTCTTCAAAGTTTGTACGTAAAAATTTAATATCAAGCATTATATACTCCTCCTTTTATTTTATAAAACACAAAAAACTCCCGTCCCTATATAAAGGGACGGGAGTTAACCCGCGTTGCCACCCTAGTTGAAAGCATTACCGCTTTCCTCTCAAGTAGAAATAACGGCTCTTCACCGGGAATGCTTACTAATCCAAAAGATGTTCCACATTCCATTCCAGGATGGATTCACAAACTGTTTCTATCGATTTCCACCAACCATCGACTCTCTATAAGAAACAACATTTGTTACTATTTCCTATCAACACGCTTATTTTATAAAATTGTTACCATCAATTTACTATAATCTTATACAAGTTGCAAGTTACTTATACAACTTTTTTCATTTTCGCTTCTTTTACCATTTCAACAAAGTATGCTGTGACACGATGATCATCTGTTAATTCCGGATGGAATGAAGCAGCTAAAAACTGATCTTGTCTTACCGCTACCATTCGGTCACCATGCTTAGAAAGCACTTCAACATTATCAGCTACTTCTACAACATACGGCGCACGGATAAATACACCAACGAAGTCTTCACCCACGCCTTCAATTGAAAGCGCAGCTTCAAAGCTATCCTTTTGGCGTCCGAACGCATTGCGCTCAACTGTAATATCCATAGCACCAATATGTGCTTCTTCATAGCCAATAAGTGTTTTCGCAAGAAGAATCATCCCTGCACATGTACCAAACATTGGTTTACCAGACTTTGCAAATGTGCGAAGTGGTTCCATGAAAGCATACTTATCAATAAGACGGCGCATTGTTGTACTTTCACCGCCTGGTAAAATAAGACCATCAATCTCTTCAAGTTGCTCTATACGCTTTACAACAACAGCTTCGGCACCACTTGCTTCAACTGATTTTACATGTTCACGAACTGCACCTTGAAGACCTAGTACACCGATTTTCACCATTTTAAAGTTCTCCTTTAATTACCATCCACGCTCTTGCATGCGTTGTTCTGGTAATAACGTTGAAATTTCGATACCTTTCATTGCATTACCTAACCCTTTAGAAAGGCTTGCAATTAGTTCGTAATCTTCATAATGAGTCGTTGCTTCAACGATTGCACGTGCAAATCTCTCTGGGTTTTCTGATTTGAAGATACCAGATCCAACAAATACCCCATCAGCACCAAGTTGCATCATTAATGCAGCATCTGCTGGTGTTGCTACACCACCTGCCGCAAAGTTTACAACTGGTAAGCGACCAAGACGTTTAATTTCAAGTAATACTTCGTAAGGAGCACCAGTATTTTTTGCATATGTCATTAACTCATCTTCACGTAGACTCGCAACTTGACGGATTTCTGCATTGACTTGGCGCATATGACGCACTGCCTCTACAATGTTTCCTGTTCCTGGTTCACCTTTTGTACGAAGCATAGATGCACCTTCTGCAATACGACGTGCAGCTTCTCCGATATCACGGCAACCACATACAAATGGAACTGTGTAATCACGTTTATTTAAATGGTATACTTCATCAGCAGGAGTTAATACTTCACTCTCATCGATATAGTCTACCCCTAATGATTCTAATACACGTGCTTCTACAAGGTGACCGATACGGCATTTTGCCATAACCGGAATTGACACTGCACCCATAACTTCTTCAACGATTGTTGGGTCTGCCATACGAGAAACGCCACCTGCTGCACGAATGTCTGCTGGTACACGCTCTAATGCCATAACGGCAACTGCGCCTGCCTCTTCTGCAATTTTTGCTTGTTCAGCGTTAATTACGTCCATAATAACGCCGCCTTTTTGCATTTCTGCCATTCCACGTTTTACACGCTCTGTCCCTGTTACATTTGTCATGTACAAAAACCCCCCTAGGTGAATTGCTTTCCCCCGTTAAAGGCGAAAATTAAGAATACTCTTACATTCTACCACTAACTATCAGATGCTTGTCTACTACTTTTTCATAAAGTCGGTATGAAAAATAGGAATAAAAAAAAAGCCCCTACCATGAGGAGCTTTTAAAACCAACCTTTTACTGTATCAACAGCACTATTCCACATACCACTAAAGAATGAACCAATTCCGCGCATAGCACGAGTAAACCAGTTTGCTTCTTCTACTTCAGATGTTGTTACAAGATCCACTTGCAACGACTTACCAGTTAAAAATCCAGGGTCGTTTGTATCTTTTGGCGTAATTACCATTTGACCAAGCGCAGCTCCCTTTTTAATAGGTGCTTCTTGTCCCTTACTTGATTCTTTTAATTCTGTTTTATAAACATCTTTACTTCCTTTTGGCACTGGAAGTGAAATAGCTTGTTTCGTTTGAACTGCTACATCTTTATCTTTCGCATTTTCTACTCTTACTGTTTCTTGTCCTTTTACTGAAGAACCTTTTTTATACATTTGTTTCACTTCAAAGTTAGCAAATCCATAATCATATAGCTTCTTTGTTTCATCAAAACGTGCTGTATGAGAACTTGTTTTAATAACTACAGAAATAAAACGCATACCGTTTCTTTCAACCGTACCAGTGAAGCAATCTCCTGCTTCTGGAGTTGAGCCTGTTTTCAGACCATCTACGCCATCATATTCTTTAACTAAGCCCTTTAACATCCAGTTCCAGTTTGACATTGCAAACTTCTCTTTTTCTGGACGGAATTCTTTTTTAGGAATTTTTGCTGTATCTAACACTTTTGGATAATCTTTAATTAAATGTTGTGCTAAAGTTGCAACATCCTTTGCAGACATTTTATTTTCTTCATCCGCTGTTGTTCCTTCAGGATGCATTCCCTTTAAATCTTTATTCGTTAAACCTGTAGAATTGACAAATTTATAATTTTTCAATCCTAGTTCTTTCGATTTATCATTCATCATTTTTACGAAATCTACTTCTTTACCTGCAATTGCTTCTGCTAATGCAATTGTTGCACCATTTGCAGAAAAGATTGCCATTGCCTCATATAACTCTTTTACTGTATAAGAGCCACCATTTTCTAACGCAACATTTGATAATGAAGCATCTTGTGAAACCTTATATGCATATTCAGAAACCTTAATTTTCTGGTCCCACTTAAGTTTTCCTTTATCCACTGCTTCATGAACTAAATATTCACTCATCATCTTTGTCATACTAGCAATGGATAATAATTCATCTGCATTCTTTTGATATACAATTTTCCCAGAATTCGCTTCTACTAAAATTGCCGCACCTGCTTCAATGTTTAAAGCGGCTCCTGTTTCAGCTGATGCATTGCTATATGGCATAAAAATGCTACAAGCTAGTGTAATCACTGTTACCAAAGCAATGAATCTTTTGCAAAACATACCTTTCACTTTTGTTACCCCCAATATCTATGTACTCACATAACCGTTATTCTAACATAATCAAAAAAAAATAGACAGAGATATCAAATCTCTGTCTATTTGTATATAAGACATTATAATGAGTAGTTTGGAGCCTCTTTTGTAATTTGTACGTGATGAGGATGGCTTTCACGTAAGCCAGCACCTGACATACGAATGAATTGTGCATTCTCGCGTAAGAATTCTAAATCCTGTGCCCCGCAATATCCCATACCCGCACGTAAGCCACCAACTAATTGGTGAACTGTATCTGCTAAAGGTCCTTTATATGGCACTCGTCCTTCGATACCTTCTGGGACAAGTTTTTTATTTCCTTCTTGGAAGTAACGATCTTTACTTCCTTTTTCCATCGCACCGACAGAACCCATACCACGATACACTTTAAATTGACGACCTTGGTAAATTTCAGTTTCTCCAGGACTTTCGGCAACACCAGCAAACATACTACCTAGCATAACAACATGTGCTCCTGCTGCTAAAGCTTTCACCATATCACCAGAGTACTTAACACCGCCATCAGCGATAACTGGAATACCGTGTTTACGAGCTTCGGTTGCACAATCATAAACTGCTGTTAATTGTGGTACACCAACACCAGCTACAACGCGTGTTGTACAAATAGAACCTGGTCCAATACCAACTTTAACTACGTTTGCACCAGCTTCAATTAATGCTTTCGTTGCTTCAGCTGTAGCAACATTTCCAGCGATGATATTTAATGATGGATATTTAGCACGAACTTCTTTTACCTTATCAATAACACCTTTAGAATGCCCATGGGCTGTATCAAGTACAATTGCATCTACACTAGCTTTTACTAATGCATCTATACGAAGCATAGCATCAGCTGTTACACCAACTGCTGCTCCAACTAATAAGCGTCCTTGCTTATCCTTAGCAGAGTTTGGAAATTCAATTACTTTTTCAATATCTTTTATTGTAATAAGCCCTTGTAATACACCGTTATTATCAACAAGAGGGAGTTTTTCAATTTTATACTTTTGTAGGATCTTTTCAGCTTCTTCCAGTGTAGTACCAACTGGAGCTGTAATTAACTGTTCTTTTGTCATTACGTCAGAAATTTTGATTGAGTAGTCTTGGATGAAACGCATATCACGGTTTGTAATAATACCAACTAATTTTCGCTCATCTAAATTATTTACAACCGGTACACCTGAGATACGATATTTTCCCATAAGATGTTCTGCATCATATACTTGATGTTCTGGAGTTAAGAAGAAAGGATCTGAAATAACGCCGCTTTCAGAGCGCTTTACTTTATCAACTTGCTCTGCTTGTTGCTCAATAGACATATTCTTATGAATAATTCCTAAACCACCTTGGCGAGCCATTGCAATAGCCATGTCAGCTTCTGTTACTGTATCCATTCCTGCACTAATTAACGGGATGTTTAGCTGTAAGCTTTCAGATAAAACTGTTTTAACACTTACTTCTCTTGGTAATATATCTGACCTAGCTGGTACAAGTAATACATCATCAAAAGTCAAACCTTCTTTAACAAATTTAGATTCCCACATAATTGTTCCCCCTATGATACCAGAAATTATTATTAGTAGCTTATCAATTGGTTAAAATACTGTCAAGGACGTATATATATGTTAGAATTTTTAGACAATAAAAGGAGCGTAATATATGCATCAAACATCTTATACTTGGCAGCAGTTAAGTTTCTTTTTTTCATCTCAAAATGTACAACGTTATCTTGCCCGTTGTTATGAAAAATCCTCTATTCAGGATGCCGAAAAAAAAAGTTTTGAAAATTGTTATCCCTTTATTTATTACCTAGAACACGGGAAAAATTATTATGAATTATATAAGAAAGCTCCATTTTCTATTCAACCAATGTTGTTATTTTATGGAATTAGTCAACTTTTTAAAGCATGTCTACTAACCATTGATCCTAACTATCCTGAATCCACTACTGTTTTAGCTCATGGCGTTACAACTCGCAAACGAAAAAAACAAGGGTATCAATTTTTAGAAGATGAGGTGAAGATACAAAAAAACGGATTGTTTACTCATGTTGCAGAACAACTGTTTCACATGAAACACTTAGAAGCAGAAAAATTTAACATGCTAGAACTAATGGGAAATCTTCCAGAATTACAAAATTTGTTTCGCTATAGTCAAAAAGGATCAACTTTATATAAAATCGATTCAACAATTAAAAATGAGCTCTCCTTTTCAGTCAACCTACTAGATCGATTACATATGACTAAAGAGAGATTTTCTCGCTACATTGAAACATCTTGTAAGCATTTATCAATGCGACACGTACCTGAGAAAACTAATGAATCGAATTTACTTTTTACGGCGCCCATTCAATCATGGAATCCTATGTACAGTACTCCTTTATACTATGAACATCTTACTAATACTTATTATTTACCACTTACGACTGATCCTAGAAATCCTAAGCCAGTATTACCTGAACTCCTTGTTCATTATTTATTGCTCTATAATTTAAGCATGATTTCTAGGTATGAAACAGATTGGTGGTATGACTTACTTGGAAGCTATGGCTCTGAAGATTATCCATTTATTTATCAATTTCTTAATATTTCTGCTCAAAAAATCCCTTACTATATTTCATCATTTTTACTAACAGAACCTAACCTATTTCATGGGAAATAAAAAAACACAAGTCAAAAGACTTGTGTTTTTAGTTGCTTGGCGACGT
>NZ_NTVM01000043.1:0-5688 GCF_002558005.1 Bacillus sp. AFS012607 | reverse complement strand
CAAACTTTGCAACAGAACCTAATTTTCCAACAAATATAAATAGACTTATAAGACTTTAAGTTTATTTGTATTTATACTTAAAATTAAATAGTATATGCAAAAGAAAGGAAAGTAGATGGCATATATTTATTGGTTAGTTTTATTATTTAGTTCTAATCGTAAAATTTAAACGGTGAAAGGGGGGATAAAATAGATTTAGATACGAAAAATCAAATTATTAAGTATATTGAATGATATGTTTTAATAATTAAATAATCTATTTTAATAAATTCCAAGGAGGTTGTTATGAGTATGTTAGAACCTAAAGAAAAGAAACAAATCATTTCTGATAGTGAGGCGGCTGCTTTATTCTTATTGGAGGAAACAATGGGGTATGCCTATCCGTCTGCAATTCGCGCCGTTACTCTTCTAGGAGTTGCTGATCATCTTGTTGATGGACCGAAGACTATTAATGAATTAGCAAATGCTACTAAAGCCGATGGACAAAGACTTCATCGTGTGCTTCGTTTACTAGCTAGTCGTGGAATATTCCATGAAAAAGAAAACGGACAGTATGAGTTAACTAAAGCAGCTGAATATTTACGTACAGACGCAACTGTATCATTACGTTCAGCAGTGCTAATGCTTACTGATGAAACGTTTTGGCGTCCGAGTGGTGAGATTGCCCAAGGCGTTCGTGGTGTCCCTCCTTTTAAACAGATTTATGGAACGACCTTCTGGGAGTACTGGAATGAAAAAGGGCCATCTTCTGAAGATTTTCATAGTGGTATGTCGTCAATGTCGCAAATTGAAAATGAGCTCCTTGTGCGCAGTTATGATTTTTCAGAAGGATCAACAGTTGTTGATATCGCCGGTGGTTTCGGTGGTTTATTACTAAAGATATTACAGAAAAACCCTACTCTTCGTGGTATCTTATTCGATCGTCCGCAGGTTTTGGAGAGACATCGACTAGGAGAGCTAGGTGATGACACACGTTGGGAGCTCCAATCAGGCGATTTTTTCAAATCATGTCCAAGTGGAGATATCTATGTAATCAAATACATTATGCATGATTGGCCAGATGAGCAAGCAACTCGTATTTTAAGAAGTTGCCGAGAAGCAATGGCTCCAGGTGGTCGAGTACTTATTATGGACCCAGTTATCCCACCAGGGAATATCCCACATGCAGGAAAACTACTGGATTTATTAGTTATGACAATTTTTGATGGAGGACGGGAACGTACAGAAGAGGAACTTCGTCAATTATTAGCTGGAGCAGACTTAAAGTTAAATCGTGTTATCGATACTGGTAGCTATGTTTCAATTGTTGAAGCGGTGGCTATTTAAAAGTTGTTTCTATGAGATTTCCCAAAGTTCAAGAAGTGTTCATTTCTTGAATTATTTCAAAAAAATCCAAGACAAATCCAACTATTTTGTTAAATTTGTCTTGGATTTTATTTTGAGTTGATTTTTATATAGAAATTTGAATTCTAAACTAAGAGTTTTGTCTTTTCGTAAAGGGAGAAAACGATGGTTATAGACACAGTACTGGTGAAAGATTTTATGAAATGAGGTGTTCAAGATTTATACTATAGGCATGTATTTGTTAGACAGATTACATGAATTAGGAGTTTGTCACGTCTTTGGGGTAGCCGGAGATTATAATCTTACATTTTTAGATGATGTAATTAATCATGAAGAAATAGATTGGATTGGTACTTGTAATGAGTTAAATGCTGCTTATGCAGCTGATGGATATGCACGCATGAAGGGAATTGGAGCAGTAGTAACAACTTTTGGGGTTGGGGAATTGAGTGCGGTGAATGGAATCGCTGGTGCCTATGCTGAAAAAGTTCCAGTAGTGAAAATCACTGGAGCACCACATACTGATATTATGGAAACAGATTTAGCTGTTCATCATACATTAGGGGATGGAATTTTTGATCATTTTTCGAAAATTTTTCAACAAATCACAGCGGCTCAAGCTTTTTTAACCGTTGAAAACGCAGCAGAAGAAATAGATCGTGTATTATCCTATTGTTGGTTTGAAAAGTGTCCTGTATATATAAATTTTCCAGTTAATGTGGTTAAACAACCAATAGATAAACCTAAAGCTAAGCTGTTAATGCAGGAAAAAACAAATAACATTACAGAAATTGAGTGGGTTTTAGAAAAAATTTTGACAGTGGTTGAAGGGTCAAAGAACCCTATCATATTAGCCGATTATGAAGTGAATCGATATCAGTTAGAGAAGGAATTAAAGGAACTAATGACAATAACAGGTTTTCCAATAGCAACATTAAGTAGAGGTAAGGGAATTGTCGATGAAAGACATCCTCAATTTATTGGAATTTACAATGGAGATTTAAGTCAACCATATGTAAGGGAACGGATTGATAATTCAGATTGTATTATGAGCATAGGTGTCCAATTAACAGACTTAACTACGGGAGGGTTTTCACATCGATTTTCGGATAGAAATACAATTGAAATTAATCAAGGTCAGATAAAAATAAAGAGAGAAATGGGCATAAATATAAACTGTGAGTTAAAAGATGTATTACAGAGATTAATTTCGTTGTTCTATTCAAAGGTAAATTCCGTACCGTTACAAATTAATTCATTCCTTTCTCAATCTATTGATATGACAGTAAAATGTAGAGGTCAAAAAAATAAATTGATTTCTCAAAGATATTTTTGGAATCAGATTTATCATTTTCTTCAATCAGAAGACGTAATACTTGCAGATCAAGGGACAGCATTCTATGGCGCTACGATGATACCATTACCATCAAAATGTAGGTTTATTGGACAGCCATTATGGGGATCGATAGGGTACACTTTACCGGCTTTATTAGGAGCACAATTGGCAGATGTAAATCAAAGAAATATATTGTTTATAGGCGATGGAGCATTTCAAATGGTAAGCCAAGAATTATCTACTATAATACGAGAGCGATTGACCCCAATTATATTCTTATTAAATAATGATGGTTATACCACCGAGCGAATCATACAAGGGGAATTCCAAAAATATAATGACTTACAAATGTGGGATTATTGCCAATTTGCTAAATGTCTAACTTTAGACGAAGAGAATATTTTAATAATGAAAGTATGCGATGAAGAGGAATTCGAAGAGGCCTTATTACAAGCATCTCATGCAGTAAATCATTTAATTTTTATTGAGGTAATAATGGAACGTAGTGATGTACCAGTTTTATTAGATGGGCTTGCAAAAAAATTGCAAAAATAAATTTTTTTGCAGAGTTTCACCAGTAATTAAATATAAATATATACAAGGAAATCCTGTATGATCAGTCATTATTATAATTAATAATACAAATAAAGACGGAGTCTAGTTAAAGATTCCGTCTTTATTTGTATAGAAGAAAAATAATTTTATTGTAAGTGTATTAGATATATCAAGTGACACTTTACAAAATCAATAGAATTTTAGACTGTTCATTATTTATTAAATAATAAAGGGGATTTTACTGTGGGAGCAAGTATTCCTATCTATATTAAAAGTATTAAAGGGTAGATATATCAATAACAAATCGATAACGTACCTCACTATTAAGAACTCGCTCATATGCTTCGCTTATTTGATTAGCACTAATTATCTCAATTTTTGGGGTAATTCCATGTTGAGCGGCAAAATTAATCATTTCTTGTGTTTCTCGAATTCCGCCAACGAGTGAACCGGCAATACTACGACGACCCATGATTAAAGAAAATGCATTGTATTGACTCGGATCAGCTGGTACGCCAACATTTACAAGTGTTCCATCTGTGCTAAGTAGAGATAAATAGTCATCCATATTTAAATTTGCAGACACTGTGTTTAAGATGAAATCGAAATGACCGGCTAGTTTAGTAAATGTAGAAGGGTCATTAGTTGCAAAATAATAATCTGCCCCAAAGCCCAGGGCTTCTTCTTTTTTATTTAAAGATCGACTTAACATTGTTACTTCAGCACCCAAGGCATGCGCAAATTGGATTGCTAGATGACCGAGACCCCCCATTCCCACGATTGCTACTTTCTTTCCAGAATTTACGTTCCAGTGTTTTAATGGAGAATATGTAGTAATGCCTGCACACAATAGTGGGCTTGCTGTATCTAAGTTCAAATTTTCTGGAATATTAATAACGAAATCTTCTGTTACGACTATTTTTGTACTATATCCACCGTATGTTGGATTATTATCATAGTCCAATGAATTATATGTTTGAATAATGCCTTTTGTGCAATATTGCTCATCACCGCGGAGACAATATTCACATTGTCCGCAAGAATCAACAAAGCAACCAACGCCAACACGATCGCCAACTTTAAATTTTTTAACTTCTGTTCCTACTTCGGTGACAATTCCAGTGATTTCATGACCAGGAACCATTGGAAAAATTCCGCCCCCCCAATCATCATGTGCACTATGAATGTCTGAGTGACAAATACCACTAAATTTGATGTTTATTAAGACGTCATGCGGTCTTAAGTCTCTTCGTTCAATGGTAGTTCGTTCAAATGGTGCTCTGGGTCTTGGTACACTTAGAACACGCGTTATTAGTTTTTGTTGATTAATACACATAAGAGATAACACGATCCTTTCTCATTAACATTGAATAATTCAGATGTATATTAATTGAATTTTTGGTTGGTAACAGGTTATAAAATCAGTAATGCTTGCTGTAAATCAATAGAGTTTATAGCTGGAAAATTCTTGAGGAATTTATAATTCTATTTTAATTATTATTTTCACATGATGATGAATATCCTGAGCTATGAAAGGTTTTCTCTTTTTTGAAAAGATTGCCCTGTGATTCTACTATTTTAATTCTTTTAATACCTTTATAATAAAATTTGTAGAATGAAGAGCTGCTCGATCTAAAAATTGATCAAATGTAACATTTGATTCTTTACCAGCAATATCAGAAAGGGCACGAATAATAACAAAAGGAACTTTATATTGATAGCATACTTGTGCTACAGCAGCCGCTTCCATTTCTACTGCATAAAGATTTTCAAATTTATCACAAATTGCCATAACTTGGTTTGGATCACTCATAAATGAATCTCCTGTTGCAATCATACCTTTTACAACTTGAACATTATTTTCTGCTTGCATACATTTTTCAGCTAATGCAACTAGTGCTTCATCAGCCCTAAATCCAGGCGGCATGCCCGGTATTTGACCATGTTCATAGTTAAATGCTGTTACATCTACATCATGATAACGAACTTCTGTTGAAATAACTATATCTCCAACGTTTAAGGAATGATGGAATCCACCAGCAGAACCTGTATTAATTATTTTTTTAGGCTTATATCTTTCTAATAAAATCGTTGTTGACATCGCTGCATTTACTTTACCAATACCAGACTTTAACAAGATTACTTCATGGCCTGCTAATAGTCCTCGCGTAAATTCACAATCTGCAATCGTTTCTGTTTCTGCTTGTTCTAATTTGTTACGCAAAATATAGATTTCCTCTTCCATCGCTCCAATTACAGCAATTCTCAATTTAATCTCCTCCTTTATCATTGATTAGCCATCTATTGCTCGGAGTATTATTAGATAAGTTCTTAAACTCTCTTCTTTGAAATAACCATAACATGAAAATTTTTGATTTATAACTTAGTCATGAATTGTTCAAATAACATAAATAACTTAATAGGGTTCTGTTACAAAGTTTGAAAAAACACAA
>NZ_NTVM01000042.1:0-628 GCF_002558005.1 Bacillus sp. AFS012607 | reverse complement strand
CAGAGGAGTCAATCCCTAATACCTCTGACCAAATTTCTACCATTTTTTGCTCTACTCTATTCCGAGGTGCTATATATCCCTCGTTCGTTTGTATAATAGAGGCCCATGCAGGTAAAGCATCTTTATCTACCTTCCCATTAACAGTTAATGGCAATGATTCTATCTTGATAAAATGAGCCGGGACCATATAATTTGGAAGATGTACCCCTACATGTTTTCTCCACTCTTGTGTAGCTCCTTCGCCCACAATATAGGCTACTAAGATGTTATCTCCAAATGAATCTTCTTGCGCTACCACAGTAACTTCTTTAATGTCTGGATGATTTCCTAATATTGTTTCAATTTCACCTAACTCAATTCGAAATCCTCTAATCTTAACTTGTTTATCAGCTCTTCCTATATATTCTATATTTCCATCAGGTAAATATTTAACTAAATCACCAGTCCGATATAATCTATCATTAGAGCTATTCTTGAATGGGTGTGGGATAAATGAGGCCTTTGTTAATTCAGGTTGATTCAAATATCCTCGTGCTAATGCGATACCTCCTATATAAAGTTCACCTACTGTCCCAATAGGGACAAGTTTTTTAGCTTCATTTAATACATATACCTCTACATTGGGAAT
>NZ_NTVM01000041.1:0-63981 GCF_002558005.1 Bacillus sp. AFS012607 | reverse complement strand
CTTCATGGCTCACCATTTTCGCGGAAGTAGTTCAGTGGTAGAATACAACCTTGCCAAGGTTGGGGTCGCGGGTTCGAATCCCGTCTTCCGCTTTATTACTAAGGGGCCTTAGCTCAGCTGGGAGAGCGCCTGCCTTGCACGCAGGAGGTCAGCGGTTCGATCCCGCTAGGCTCCATCTAAATAGAAAAAGCTTACATCATACGATGTAAGCTTTTTTGTGTTTAAAAAGACAACTTTTATATTTATCGTTTAAAATGAAGAAAACGTAAAAATAAGGGATGGGGGGATAATTGTGAAAGTTGTTATTGCATCTGATTCATATAAAGAAAGCCTAAAAGCTATAGAAGTATGTGGAGCTATTGAAAGAGGTTTTAGAGCGATTTTTCCTAATGCAGAGTATGTGAAAATACCAATTGGAGATGGAGGAGAAGGGACGGTTGAATCACTTGTTGATGCTACAGGGGGGAGAATTATATCAATTAGTGTGACAGGACCGCTTAGAGAAGGTGTACAAGCTTTTTATGGCATTTCTAAAGATAAAAAGACAGCGTTTATTGAAATGGCAGCAGCATCAGGATTACAGCACGTTCCAGTTGAAAAGCGCAACCCACTTATTACAACGACAAAAGGAACAGGAGAACTTATATTACATGCGCTAGATCAAGGAGTGGGGTACATAATTTTAGGACTTGGAGGAAGTGCTACAAATGATGGTGGGGCAGGTATGTTAGCAGCTTTAGGAGTAAGATTTATAAATGACAAGGGTGAAGTAATAGATCCATCTGGAGGCGCATTACATTCAATTGATGCTATTGATTTTTCACAACTGGACCCACGCTTAAAGGGAGTAAAGATAGAAGCGGCCTGTGATGTGGATAATCCATTAGTCGGAATGCAGGGGGCATCTTTCGTATTTGGGAGACAAAAGGGTGCGAATGTAGAGATGATGAAAGAGCTAGATGAGAATTTAAAACATTACGCGAATATCCTTAAACGATATGTATCTTTTGATGTATCTGAAATACCTGGTGCAGGGGCAGCAGGAGGAATGGGAGCGGCTGTTATTTCAGTGTTAAAGGGAGAGTTGCGAAGGGGCATTGAAATTGTATTGAATTATACAAATTTCGATAAACATATAGAAGATGCAGATCTCATTATAACTGGTGAAGGTAGAATAGATGAACAAACTGCATATGGGAAGGCTCCTGTTGGTGTTGCGGGGCGTGCGAAACGTTTTTCTGTGCCTGTAATTGCTATTGGAGGGTCTGTATCATCTGATTATCCAGCTGTTTACGAGAAAGGAATAGATGCGGTATTTAGTATTACAACAAGACCGATGACACTAGAAGAAGCATATAGAGTAGCAGAAGAAAATATTGAAATGACAACGAAGAATATTGCAGCAGTATGGAAAATAGCGTCAGAAAAACACTTCTAAATGTAGGAGTGTTTTATTATTATTATTTGATAATAGTGATTGCGATTGTTTCATTAAGTTAACTTTATACATAGAATAGTCTTGAAATTTGATTTTCAACGTGAATATAAGTGAATAAATTGTATATCCATACAAAAAAATGTCGAGTTGAGTCAGACTATATAAAAGATTTAAAATATTTAGTGAAGGCATAAAAGGGGGATACTATCTATGAAAAAAGAAATTTCAGTTATTGGAGTTCCAATGGATTTAGGACAGATGCGTCGTGGAGTTGATATGGGACCGAGCGCGATCCGTTATGCAGGGGTAATTGAAAGAATTGAAGAAATTGGATATGACGTTAAAGATATGGGAGATATATGTATAGAGAGAGAAAAAGAGGTAGATGAAAATACAAAATTAAGAAACCTTACACAAGTTGCAACTGTATGTAATGAATTAGCAAGTAAGGTGGATCATATTATAGAAGAAGGTCGTTTTCCACTTGTATTAGGTGGTGACCATAGTATTGCTATCGGTACATTAGCTGGTGTAGCCAAACATTATAAAAACTTAGGTGTTATTTGGTATGATGCACACGGTGATCTAAATACAGAGGAAACTTCACCATCTGGAAATATTCACGGTATGTCACTTGCAGCAAGTTTAGGTTATGGACATTCTTCACTTGTAGATTTATACGGAGCATATCCAAAGGTGAAAAAAGAGAATGTTGTAATTATCGGTGCGCGTGCATTAGATGAAGGAGAAAAAGACTTCATTCGCAATGAAGGTATTAAAGTGTTCTCGATGCATGAAATTGATCGTATGGGGATGACGGCTGTTATGGAAGAAACAATCGCATATTTATCTCATACTGATGGTGTACACTTATCATTAGATTTAGATGGTCTTGATCCTCATGATGCACCAGGTGTTGGAACGCCTGTAATTGGTGGTCTATCTTATCGTGAAAGCCACTTGGCGATGGAAATGTTAGCGGAAGCTGATATTATCACATCTGCTGAATTTGTTGAGGTAAATACGATTTTAGATGAGAGAAATAGAACGGCAACAACAGCAGTTGCTTTAATGGGTTCTTTATTCGGTGAAAAACTAAAATAAATGTAAGAAAAGCAACTGAGAAGTTGCTTTTTTTATTTGAAAATAGGCGTATAATAATGATTTATATTATACTGTAAGATAAAAATGTTTGACATCTTACCAATTTGAGCTAAAGGGGGTTGTTTGTAATTGTCGTTTGTTTCATGTATGGTATAATTAACTAGTTGTTGGAAATACATACAGATAGAGCATAAAACAATATTTCAATATATGGATAGAATTGCTCGTAAGTAGGAGGAAGGGATAGCATGCCTTTTGAAGATACGACCATTTTGAAATATCTTAGTACGGCATTAGATATTGCCATTGTATGGTTTATTATATATAAGCTGATTCTCATAATCCGAGGGACGAAAGCTGTTCAACTTTTAAAAGGGATTACAGTTATCATTGTCGTTAAGATGATTAGTATTTTCCTTGAATTGCATACGTTATCTTGGCTAACTGAACAAGTATTAACATGGGGATTTTTAGCCGTTATTATTATCTTTCAGCCAGAATTGCGAAGAGCACTTGAGCAGCTAGGGCGCGGGAGTTTATTTTCGCGTGGTGGACCGCATGAGGATGATGAACCTGAAATGGTTGCAACAGCGATAGCAAAAGCAACCGAATATATGGGGAAACGTAGAATTGGTGCATTAATTACTTTGTCAAAAGAGACCGGTATGGGTGATTATGTGGAAACGGGTATTCCGCTGAATGCAAACGTATCATCGGAATTACTTATTAATATTTTCATTCCAAATACACCTCTTCATGACGGAGCGGTAATTATGCAAGGAAGTACAATTAAAGCAGCAGCATGCTATCTTCCATTATCAGAAAGTCCGTTTATTTCTAAAGAATTAGGAACTAGACATCGTGCTGCAATGGGAGTTAGTGAAGTTACTGATAGTATTACAGTAGTTGTGTCTGAAGAAACTGGTCAAATTTCTTTAACGAAAAATGGTAAGTTGCATCGTGATTTGAAGACAGAACAGCTGAAGGATATGTTATTAGCTGAATTTAGTGGGAACGAAAAAACGACTTCTTCGTCTTTATGGAATTGGAGGAGAAAGCGTCATGGATAAGTTAATGGAGAATCATTGGTTTTTAAAAGGGATCTCATTACTATTGGCGTGTATGCTTTTTATGTCAGCGACGTTAACTGAAAAAAATACGACATCAGGTATATTACCTTTTGCAAATGATACGAAAGAAACATTAACTAATTATGCGATTAACCTTAAGTATGATGAGGAGAAATATATTGTAAGTGGTATTCCAGCAGAGGGCGTTAAGGTGAAGTTAGAAGGCCCAAAAGCATCAGTTGCTACAGTAAAAGCAAAAAAACAATTTGACATACCAATTGATTTGCGAGATAGTCCAAAAGGAACTTATGAGATTTCTTTAAAAACGAACGGGCTTCCAGATGATGTGAAAGGAACAGTTCAGCCATCAACAATTAAAGTTACTCTTCATGAAAAGGCGAGAAAATATGTTCATGTAGATTTGAAATTATCAAATGAGGATCAGATGCCAGCGGGGGCTACTCTCGAAAAATCAAGCCTTAAACCGGATACTGTTGAGGTAGTTGGGACGAAAGAAGAAATTGAAAGCATTTCATCTGCCAAAGCGTATGTTGATTTAAAAGGTGTTAATAAAACTGTTACAAAAACGCCCGAAGTTACATTATACAATAAAGAAGGAAAACGTTTAAATGTAAGAACAAGTCCATCTAAGATTAGTGTAACGTTGAATGTGGCAACGCAAACTACAGCCAATAATACTGAAAAAACTGTTCCTGTAACGTATACGAAGAAGGGGAGTTTAGCAGAAGGGTTGGCAGTTACAAATATCAGTGTCGAGCCGAGAGAAGTAACGATAGCTGGTCCAAAAGATATTTTGGATAATATACAATCGCTAGAGGGGGTCGAAGTAGATTTTAGTCAATTGACAGAGTCTACAACATTCGATGCCTCTGTTTTATTACCCAAGGGTGTAACAAGTGCAAAACCGAATCAAGTGAAGGTTTCGGTGGGAGTACAAAAAACAAAACAAACGAAAACAAAAACGATTGATGGTATCCCAATCCAAAAAAATGGACTTTCTAAAGATGTTACGGCTCAGCTAATTTTGCCGCAAGATGAAAAGATAAGTGTTGATATTTCAGGAGAAGCAAGTATAGTAGATAAAATAACAGCTGCTCAAATAACAGCGGTAATTAATCTGCAAAATGTATCTTCAGGGACGAAAGATATTTCTATTCAAGTGAGTGGTCCTGGTAATATTTCAATAGAGCCAAAACAAAAAAGTGCTAAAGTTACTATTGTAAAGAAAGAAAAACCAGATAAAGAAGTACAGGGTAACGGTCAACAACCGCATTCAAACACCAATCAAGAAAATCAAAATGAGAAGCCAAAAAATCCTGAACCCGATCCAGAAAAGGAAACGGAACAGGAAAATAATCAAAACCAAAATCAAGATAAAGATAAAGAAACTAGTCAAGAACCAACAGTAGATAACCATAATCAAAAAGAGCAAGAAAAAGGAGCGAATCATAATGGGTAAATATTTTGGTACAGATGGAGTACGCGGAGTTGCAAATAAGGAGTTAACACCTGAATTAGCTTTCAAAATTGGGCGTTTTGGTGGTTATGTATTAACAAAAGATACAGATCGTCCAAAAGTAATTATCGGTCGTGATACACGTGTATCTGGCCATATGTTAGAAGGAGCTTTAGTAGCAGGTCTATTATCAACTGGAGCAGAAGTAATGCGCCTTGGCGTTATTTCTACACCGGGTGTTGCTTATTTAACAAAAGCACTAGACGCACAAGCGGGTGTTATGATTTCTGCATCTCATAATCCAGTACAAGATAACGGTATTAAATTCTTTGGTTCAGACGGCTTTAAATTAACAGATGAGCAAGAAGCTGAAATTGAAGCTTTATTAGACAAAGAAGTTGATGAACTACCACGTCCAACAGGTACTAACCTTGGACAAGTGAGCGATTACTTTGAAGGTGGACAAAAATATTTACAATACATTAAACAAACTGTTGAAGAAGACTTCTCTGGCCTACATATCGCTTTAGATTGTGCACATGGTGCCACATCTTCTTTAGCTCCATACTTATTTGCAGATTTAGAAGCTGATATTTCAACAATGGGGACTTCACCGAACGGTATGAATATTAACGAAGGTGTAGGATCTACACATCCAGAAGTATTGGCTGAATTAGTAAAAGAAAAAGGTGCTGACATCGGACTTGCTTTTGATGGCGATGGCGACCGTTTAATTGCTGTAGACGAAAAAGGAAACATCGTTGACGGTGATCAAATTATGTTTATTTGTGCGAAATACATGAAAGAAACTGGTCAATTAAAACATAATACAGTTGTTTCAACTGTTATGAGTAATTTAGGTTTCTACAAAGCACTTGAAGCAAACAATATTACAAGCGATAAAACAGCAGTTGGTGACCGCTACGTAATGGAAGAGATGAAACGCGGTGGTTACAACTTAGGTGGAGAACAATCAGGCCATATTATCTTACTTGATTACATTACAACTGGTGACGGAATGTTAAGTGCACTTCAACTTGTAAACATCATGAAAATGACGAAAAAACCATTATCTGAGCTTGCAGGAGAAATGACGAAATTCCCACAATTGCTAGTAAACGTTCGTGTAACAGATAAAAAATTAGCATTAGAAAATGAAAAAATTAAAGAAATTATTCGTGTTGTAGAGGAAGAAATGAACGGTGATGGCCGTATTCTTGTTCGTCCATCTGGAACAGAGCCACTTATTCGTGTAATGGCAGAAGCACCAACACAAGAAGTTTGTGATGCATTTGTACATCGCATTGTAGAAGTTGTGAAAGCTGAAGTTGGCGCTGAATAATTAGCTGAATTTATATGAAAAAGGAGCACAATAAGTGCTCCTTTTTCATATGTTTTATAGACGATGAAAAAAATTTCATTGACGGTTTATCCATGTTTGTTATAAGATGGTCTTGTTCTTTTTCTCAAAGGAAATATTGTAAATTATAAAAGCGCCAGAACTACAAATAGTGTAGTTGACGAGGTGGGGTTTATCGAGATTTCGGCGGATGACTCCCGGTTGTTCATCACAACCGCAAACTTTTACTTAAATCATTAAGGTGACTTAGTGGACAAAGGTGAAAGTGTGATGAGAGAAGAGGAACGGATGAAAACTAGCTGTATAAGTATATACGGACTTAAACCCAATCGAGAGGAAGGTGAAAGCCGTTACAAGCTTACAGGGCTAGCAATATGTAATCCGTTTTTTAGTATAAATAAAAATGGTATCGGACTATGTCGTTACATGTTCGCAGAGCAGTGTAAGCATTTGTAACGGCGACTAAACATGTGTGGAATCGTAGGATTTATTGGAGAGCAAGATGCAAAGGAAATTTTATTAAAAGGTTTAGAAAAGCTAGAATATCGTGGATATGATTCAGCAGGTATTGCAGTACAAGCAGAGAACGGTGTTGTTGTATACAAAGAAAAAGGCCGTATCGCAAAACTTCGTGAAATCGTAGATGAGAACGTAGCAGCAAGCGTAGGTATCGGACATACACGCTGGGCTACACACGGTGTTCCAAGTAAAGTAAACGCGCATCCGCATCAAAGTACATCAAAACGCTTTACACTAGTTCATAACGGTGTAATTGAAAACTATGAATTAGTGAAAAAGGAATATTTACAAGATGTAACGTTCGTAAGTGAAACAGATACAGAGATTATCGTACAGCTTATGGAACAACAAGTGAGCACAGGATTAAGTGTAGAAGAAGCGTTCCGTAATACGCTATCTCTTTTACATGGCTCTTATGCAATCGGATTACTTGATGCTGAAAATCCAAACATGATTTATGTTGCTAAAAACAAAAGCCCGCTATTAGTAGGTGTTGGTGACAACTTTAATGTTGTGGCAAGCGACGCTATGGCGATGTTACAAGTTACAGATCAATTTATTGAGTTAATGGATAAAGAAATCGTAATCGTAACGAAAGAAAGTATTACAATTAAAAACTTACAAGGTGAAACGATTGAACGTGCACCTTTTACAGCGGAATTAGACGCAAGTGATATTGAAAAGGGAACATATCCTCACTTCATGCTTAAAGAAATCGATGAGCAACCACTTGTAATCCGTAATATAATTCAAAAGTATCAAGATGAAAATGGCGAAATTGAATTAAATCAAGACATCCGCAATGCGATTTTAGATAGCGATCGTATTTACATCATTGCATGTGGAACGAGTTATCATGCAGGTCTTGTTGGAAAACAATTTATCGAGAAGTTTGCAAAAATGCCAGTTGAAGTACATGTAGCAAGTGAATTCTCTTACAACATGCCATTATTAACAGAAAGACCATTCTTCATTTACATTTCACAAAGTGGTGAAACAGCTGATAGCCGTGCAGTACTTGTACAAACAAATGAAATGGGTCATAAAGCATTAACAATTACAAACGTGCCTGGTTCTACTCTTTCTCGTGAAGCTGATTATACACTTCCATTATACGCTGGACCAGAAATTGCAGTTGCATCAACGAAAGCTTACACAGCACAGCTTGCAGTACTTTCAATTTTAGCAGCTGATATTGCTAAAGCAAAAGGTGAAGTTCTTGATTTCGATTTAACACACGAACTAGGACTTGTAGCAAATGCAATGATAGAACTTTGTGATCAAAAAGAAGAAATGGACGCATTAGCAAAACAATTTTTAGCAACAACGCGTAACTGTTTCTTCATCGGACGTAGCGTAGACTTCTACGTAGGATTAGAAGGTGCGTTAAAACTAAAAGAAATCTCTTACATCCAAGCAGAAGGATTCGCTGGAGGAGAGTTAAAACACGGTACAATCGCTTTAATCGAAAATGGTACACCAGTTATCGCACTTGCTACACAAGAGCACGTAAACCTTGGAATTCGTGGTAACGTGAAAGAAGTAGTAGCACGCGGTGCTAACCCATGTATCATCTCAATGAAAGGCTTAGAAATGGAAGGTGACAGCTTCGTATTACCAGCTGTCCATGAAGCACTAGCACCGCTAGTAGCAGTTATTCCATTACAACTTATCTCATACTACGCAGCACTTCACCGCGAGTGTGACGTTGATAAGCCACGTAACTTAGCTAAATCTGTTACTGTTGAGTAGGAGATTGGTAGGTTAATAAATATAGTTATAGCTTTAAAATAAATTTACAAATTTGCACCCCTTTAGATATTTTATCTAAAGGGGTGTTTTTGTGCCGAAAAAGAACATCTAGAATTGGTAAGTGGATAGAACCCTATAGATTAATGTTTTACTTTTATTTATCTGAATTTTCCGTTATCATTTTAAGTATCTGTGAAAAATCTCCTTTATTACGACAAAAAGAGACGAGAGATTTATGGACATTTCAAGGGGGGATATTGATGAAAGTGAATAAAAAAACATATCTAAGTATAGAAGAGATTATTTCATTACCAACCTTATCAAGTACAAACATAAGTGATGATGGTAAAAACGTAGCGTTTGTTAAGAAGACGGCTAACTGGAAAGACAATACATATAGGAATCATGTATGGATATATGGAAAAGAAAAGGGACAGAGTTGTTTATTGATAAATGGAGATATAGAAAGTACATGCCCATTATGGTCTCCAAATTCTAGGGATATAGCATATCTTAGCCCCGTTGGTAATGGGAAAAATCAGATCTTTGTTAAGTCACTAGATGGTTATGAAGGGGTTCAAATTACTGATGAGAAAGAAGGAGTCAGTACATTCAAATGGGGTCCTACTGGCAAGGGTCTTTATTATGTTACGCAGTCAAAAGAATGTGTGGAGATAAAGAAGCGTAGGGATCTATATGGAGAGTTTCAACATATAGGTAAGGAACACCAGAATAATTGTTTATATTACATTGAAATAGAAAAGGTGATACAAAGTGATACATATGAACACGAGAAAAGAGTTGTTTATCAATTAACTGATGGTAAGGATTTTCATATCCATGAATTTGATATTTCAAATGATGGGAAGAAGATTGTGTTTATGGCGACACCAAGCTCAAATATGGCGGATTATATAAATGGAGATTTATACATACTCCATACTAAAGCTGGAGAGCTACAAAAGCTGAATGTGGATAAGTTGTTGGGCGGTAGCGTCTGCTTTTCTCCTGAAGGCAGTAAAATATGTTACACAGCAAGTATAAGAGAGAAGGATTACTATAGAAACCATATACAAGACAGTACGTTAGAGGTATATGATATAAATACAGGAGAGGTAATTCAACCTGTAACAGATTTTGATAGTACTGTTATGCCATTACAGTGGACAGCTAAAGGAATTTTAATTAGATGGCAGGATAAAACGAATTATCGTATTGGATTACTAGCTGAAGATGGTACTGTAGAAGCATTAAGCGAAAAAGTAGATGGCTTTATAATGGATGCTTCTATAACAAAGGATGGAAAACATATATCCTATAATAAGGCTATAACAAATGAAACCTTTGAAATCTATTTAGACGATAAAAAAATAACGGATGAAAATAACTTTTTCAAAGGGAAACTTAAAAGTAACAGGGAAATCATCTCATGGAAAAGTAGTGATGGTCTTGAAATAGAAGGTGTTTTATCAACGCCAGTAGAGTTTGACGTAAATAAAAAATATCCTTTATTAGTAGTAATTCACGGCGGTCCGGCTTGGGCATCCTTTCCGATATTTTCAGACTGCTTCAATGAGAAATATCCGATTGAACAGTTTATCGAAAAAGGCTTTATCGTTTTAGAGCCAAACTACAGAGGAAGTTCTGGTTATGGTAATGAATTTTTAAAAGCAAACTATAGAAAACAGGGAATCGCTGACTATGATGATGTTATATCAGGGGTGGATAAACTAGTTGATCAAGGGATTGTAGATAATGATAAAGTAGGAGTTATGGGATGGAGTAACGGAGGATATATATCAGCTTTCTGTTCTACATTTAGTAGCAGGTTTAAAGCTATTTCAGTTGGAGGCGGAATCACGAACTGGAGTACTCATTATGTAAATACAGATATCCCTTATTTTATTAGAATGTATTTAGGAAATACCCCATGGAATGATCGAGAGATATATACGAAGACATCACCTATGACGTATATTAAATCAGCTTGTACACCTACCTTAATTCAACATGGGGAAAAGGATGCAAGAATTCCAATTACAAATGCATATGATCTATATCAAGGATTAAAGGATATGGAAGTTGATACAGAATTAATTATATTTAAAGGAATGGCATATAGTCCTAATCAGCCGGGAATGAATGTAGCTATTATGAAGCAGAATTTGATGTGGTTTTCACACTATATTCTTGGAGAGAGTGTAGAGGGTTTTAGGACTTTATAATGGATGTTTGTAAAAGACATAAGGTTGAAACGCTCTTCATATTGAGATGATTTATTATAAAATATATACTTAAACTACTATCCGTACACATATCAGGGAGGATTAATATGACAGGAAATAAAAATGACTTACTAGTAGAAAAACGTGAAGAGTTATTGAAAGTATTGAAAGCTCGTTTTGAGAAAAACATGAACCGCCATGAAGGTCTTGAATGGGCTAAAGTTGAAGCGAAGCTGACTACTAATAATGAAAAATTGTGGTCACTTAATGAAATGGAAGTAACTGGCGGTGAGCCGGATGTTGTTGGTTATGATGAAGAAAAGGACGAGTATACTTTCTATGATTGTTCAAAGGAGAGTCCTAAAGGCCGCAGGAGTCTTTGTTATGATCTTGAAGCGTTAGAATCAAGAAAAAAACATAAACCAGAAAATAACGTTATTGATGTTGCAAATGCTATGGGCATTGAACTATTAACTGAAGAACAATATCGGGAATTGCAAAAACTTGGGGATTTCGACATGAAATCATCAAGCTGGGTACAAACACCTTCAGATATTCGAGAACTCGGTGGTGCTCTATTTTGCGATTATCGCTTCGGACATGTTTTCGTGTACCACAATGGAGCAGACTCTTACTATGCTGCCAGAGGTTTTCGTGGCTCGTTAAAAGTTTAAATTAGGATAAATAAGAAAAAGAGCCTATACTCAGGCTCTTTTTCTTATTTATATTTTAAAAGTAAACTGTTACTACGCAGTTTTACTTAATTTATATGTTCCGTGGTTGTTTTTATGGAAAAGTTTAGGGAAAATATAGCCATCTAATCCAATACGTCCAGCGTTCTGCCCTGCAACTAAAATGAATATAGTCAAAATAAGCAGGTTTGGGTTTACACTAACAGTTCCACTTAATAAAAATGAAAGATTCATTATGATTCCGAAAAATGCAGCTGTTTTTGTTAATCCGCCTAAAATTAAACCTAGACCTACTAAAATTTCTCCCCATTGAACTAAAAAGCTAAATAGGTCTGCGTTTGGAAGGACAAAATGTTGAAGAAAATCTGCCCACCAACTTTGTACTGCAGGGTGGTCACCTGATGCTTGAGCAATAGCACCCTTTAGAAAACCACTTGCGTCAAAAGATTGTCCGAAGACTTTGCCTATCCCAGCAGCGAGCCATGTATATCCTATGTAAAGACGTAAAAGTAATAATATGAAAGTAGCACGTTTATCAGTTCTTAAAAAATTGATAATCATTGAAATCCCTCCAATATTGTATTTACAAGTTTATTATATATTCAATGTGAAAAGATTCACAATGAAGAGAATGTGAACAAGGATAGGTTGTGAGTAATTGTTTTATTTTTTGTAACATTTTATCTGTTTTGGTAAACTAAGAATAGAGATATATGTAAAGGGGACAAAGACTTAATATGTGGATGAACTTGTAATGATTAGAAATTAGATAGATGAATTTTTCTCTCATAAGTGAGGGTTTATTTAGCTATCTGTAAATCATCCAAGGACTGCATATTTGGCTTGTACATCCCTTTTGTAAGGATAGATGCCTATTTTATGTATCTGTCTTTTTTTGTGGGAAATTTTATATCTCTTATATAAAGTATGCGCCCTTTAAACTTGGAGGAGTATATGATGAATCAATTAAAAAATAAAGTAGCAGTTGTTACAGGGGTAAGTCGTCTAGATGGTATTGGGGCAGCGATTTGTAAAGAATTAGCTGAAGCAGGATACAATATGTTTTTTACGTATTGGACAGCTTACGATAAAGAGATGCCTTGGGGCGTCGATAAAAATGAACAAATACAATTAAAAGAAGAGCTATTGCAAAACGGTGTTAGAGTATCGAGCATGGAGATAGATTTAACTCGGAATGATGCACCGAAAGAGCTTATAAATAAAGTTACTGAACAATTAGGGTACCCTCATATATTAATTAATAATGCAGCATATTCTACGAATAATGATTTCTCTACGTTGACTGCTGAAGAACTAGATAAGCATTACATGGTAAATATCCGTGCGACTACATTGTTAAGTAGTCAATTTGCCCGGAGATTTGATAAGAAATCTGGTGGTAGAATTGTTAATATTACTTCGGGGCAATTTCAAGGTCCTATGGCAGGAGAACTAGCTTATGCGACAACGAAGGGAGCTATTGATGCTCTTACTAGTACATTGTCAGCAGAGGTAGCTCATTTAGGAATAACAGTGAATGCAATTAATCCAGGACCAACCGATACAGGATGGATGACTGAAGAGATAACACAAGGGTTAAAGCCGATGTTTCCTTTTGGCAGAATTGGTGAGCCAAAGGATGCAGCTAGACTCATTAAATTTTTAGTAAGTGAAGAAGCTGAGTGGATTACTGGGCAAGTTATTCATTCAGAAGGTGGATTTAAAAGATAAAAAAAGAAGGCATCTCACCCTGGTGAGATGCCTTCTTTTTTTAATCTTTCTTCAATCTTCGTGCAACACCATTCCCTAAAGACTGTAATCCTTGAACGAGGATAATTAAAATAAAGACTGTTGCATACATTACTTCAGGTTCATAGCGTAAATGTCCGAAGCGGTATGCCAAGTCCCCTAGCCCTCCAGCACCTACGAGTCCAGCCATTGCTGTTGCGCCAATTAAGCCAATTGTTGCAATTGTTAATCCAAGTACAAGGGAGGGACGAGCTTCTTTCACCATGACGTGCCAAATGATTTTAATAGTAGAGATACCCATTGCTTGATAGGCCTCAATGACACCGCGATCTACTTCTAGTAAGGCTGTCTCCATTAAACGTGCGATATAAGGAGCTGTGAAGACGACAAGCGGTACGATCACACCTTGCACGCCAATGGATGTTCCCATTAGAAACTTTGTAAAAGGTAAGATGAAGAATAATAGAATGATAAATGGAAGAGAGCGAATTATATTAATAATTGTATTAAGAATAGGATAAATGATTTTATTTTCGTGCTGTCCACCAGGTCTTGTTAAAACAAGTGTTACACTAAGTGGCAGTGCAATAAGGATCGAGATGAGTAATGAAATAGATGTCATTTGAAAGGTTTGGATTGTGGCTTCCCATATGACTTTACTCCATTCATCCAAAAAGGACTTGTTTTCCATAGTCTGTTTTCCCTCCCTCTACGATGATACCTTTCTCTTGTAAGAATGCTAAAGCACGGTTTACTTCATTTTTTTCACCTTGCATATGAACGACAAGTTTCCCATATGCCTCATGTTTTAACTGTGTAATATTACCAGATAAAATATTTGGATATACTTGGAAACGTTTTGTGGCGACAGCTAGTGCTGGTTCCCCTGAAGAACTTCCTATAAAAGAAAGTGTTACAATTTCTCCAGTACTTTGTAGTTCTTTCTGTACCTCTTCTGGAATTTTCGCTGCAAATGCGCTATTTACAAATTTCTTCGTTGTTACATGTTGTGGGTTTGTGAAAATATCTTTCACAGTCCCGCTTTCGACTACAGATCCATGTTCCATAACGGCAACGCGGTCGCATATACGTTGGATGACATTCATTTCATGTGTAATGAGTAAAATCGTAATTCCAATTTCTTCGTTAATCTTTAATAACAAATCAAGAATAGAATCAGTTGTTTCTGGATCTAAAGCGCTCGTTGCTTCGTCACTTAATAACACTTCAGGCTCATGTGATAGTGCACGTGCAATTGCAACGCGCTGTTTTTGACCGCCAGAAAGTTCGCTTGGATAAGCATCTTTACGGTTAAAAAGATCCACGATGCGTAAATATTTTTCTACTCTTTTTTCAATTTCCGCTTTTGGAATGCCAGCAAGGCGTAAAGGTAATGCAATGTTTTCATAGATGCTAACAGTTTTAAGTAAATTGAATCCTTGAAAGATCATTCCAATTTTTTGTCTCGCTTTTGCTAGTTCTTTTGTCGATAACGTTGTTAAGTCTTGTTCGTTTACAATGATATTTCCTGTCGTTGGTTTTTCTAATAAATTTACACATCGAATCAATGTACTTTTACCAGCGCCACTATACCCAATGATTCCAAATACCTCGCCTTTTTCTACTTTAAGGGAAGTAGACTTAAGAGCCTCAACATTCCCTTTTTTTGTTGTAAATACTTTGGATATATTTTTTAATTCAATCATTATCGTCAGCTCCTACCAAGATGGTAAAACTGAACCATCAAATTTTTTCTCGATAAACTCTTTTACTTCTTTAGATTGATAAGCTTTCTTTAATTTATTTACAACGGCATCATCTTTATTTTCAGTACGAACAACGACCCAGTTCACATATGGTGAATCTTTTCCTTCGCGGAAAATAGAATCTTTCGCTGGACTTAATTTTGCACCTAATGCAAAGTTTGTGTTAATTGCAGCTGCTTTCACTTCACTTAGTTGCGTTGGTAATTGAGAAGCTTCTAATTCAACAATCTTTAAATTTTTCGGGTTTTCAATTACATCTTTCGCAGTCGCTTTTTCTGTAGCCTTCGGATCAACTTTTAAAACCCCTGCTTTTTCAAATAATTTTAAAGCTCGCAGTTCATTCGTTGGGTCATTTGGTACAGCAATTGCATCGCCCTCTTTTAAGTCTTTTACATCTTTTATGTTTTTAGAATATATGCCCATAGGGAATGTTACTGTTGAAAATACTTCAGCTAATTTCATATTGCGTTCAGCTTTAAATACATCTAAATACGATTTTGTTTGGTAGCTATTTACATCAAGGCTTTTTTCATCTAAAGATACGTTCGGCGCTACATAATCATTAAATACTTTTATATCAATTTCGAGACCATCTTTTGCTGCAACTTCTTTTACCTTTTCAAAAATTTGTTCATGTGGTCCACCTGTTACACCGACAGTAATCTTTTTCTCGTCTAATGCTTTTACCTCTTTATCTGAACTCACGCTACAGGCGCCTAATAATAATACTGCTCCGCTTACAATGCTTAATAATACCTTTTTCATCTATAAATCCCCCTTCATATACGTTCCAAAATAAAAAGCACCTCCCAAAAATAAGAGAGGTGCCGAATAGACGAAATAGATTCCTCTCTTATCTTCCAAAACGAAAACTCGTTTTGCAGGAATTAGCACCTTAGCTTATATGTTATAAGCTCGGTTGCCGGGCATCATCGGGCCAGTCCCTCCGCCACTCTTGATAAGAGTATGTGTATGTAGTTTTGAATATGGTACTAATAGTAAATCGTACAAAAAGAATTGTCAATGATATTTTCAGAATATATTTTATTTTAAGGTAATCGAAACATTTCCTTTCTTATGGCCCATTTCTACATACGTATGGGCTTCTACAACTTCTTCTAATCGGTAAGTTCTATCAATAACAGGTTTTAGCTTTTCTGTTTCAGCTAGTTGTTTTAGTAGGTTCATATCTTCTTTACTGACCTTTGCCATCATTCCATTCACAGATACATATTTTCCATTAGGCATTAATGCATCTGTACAAAGAGACTTTTTATATTTTCCAACTGCATCAAATATAATATCGTAGTGCTCGCCCTGCTTAGTAAAATCTTCTTTCATATAATCAATTACGTTGTCTGCCCCTAAGGATGTAACTAAATCGAAATTCGAACTACTACAAATAGCTGTGACAGTCGCCCCGAAGTATTTAGCAAGTTGTACGGCAGCTGTCCCTACTGAACCAGAGGCGCCGTATATAAGTACTCGTTGCCCTTTTTTTATCTGTCCTTTTCTAAGGAAGTGCAATGCTGAAGTTCCGCCAAAAGGAATAACGGCAGCTTCTTCATATGTCACATTGGTAGGTTTTAATGCTATTAATCCACTTTCATGCACGCATGTGTATTCGGCATAACCACCAAGGTTTAGTTCTGTTAATGCAAAAACTGGATCTCCTTTTTTAAATTGTGTTACATCTGTTCCAATGTCTTCGATTTCACCGGATAACTCTACGCCAAGTATAGGTTTCCTCGGTTTTCTGAAACCTAATATGATCCGCATAGGAATCCAAAATAAGAGGGGGCTATTAAAGCCACGTATTCTACAATCTCCAGTCGATACACTTGTTGCGTGAATTTTAACTAATACTTCATTTTTTTTAGGTTTAGGCTTTTCTACATTTTGAATCTGGAGAACATTAGGTGGTCCATACTTTGTGCAAATAATTGCTTTCATAATGACCTCCTGAAATGAGTTGTTATTATTTACATCATATTTAAACTTTTTCTCAAACATGTTGCTATATAGGAAAAAAATTAAAGAAGAATATTACGAATTATATAGATTTCATAGGAAAAGAGATGATATTATTTTTGGGAAGGAGGGGACGTTATGAAAAAACTTATTTTAATTTCAAGTTTAGTACTTGCAGTTGGTCTAGGAGTAGGGTGTAGTAATGAGGAAACAAAAAAGACTGATGAACCGAAAAAAGAAGCTGTGCAGAAAGAAAAGGAATTAACAGCGAAGGATGTTTTCAATAAAGCGAATGAAGCTTTTAAAAACGAAGAAAATGTAACGATGACATATGATGTGGGAATAAAGGCTGAAGGAACAGAGATGAATGTAATGAAGGCTAAAATGCAACTAGAGCCGAAGAAAAAAAACTCTCGTTCTGAAATGAATGTTTCTGGTACAGAGGTTATTGTTTATGATGTGGGTGGAAAAATTGCTGGTCAGGTGAAAAATCCTAATTCGGGTGAAGTTATGTCTGTACCAGAGGAACAATTAAATGCTAACGGAATGAATGCGACTCAAGGAATGGTAGATAATTTAGAGATTCCATCGGAAATTTTAAATAAAGTGAAGATGGAGAAAAGTGGAGATAATTATAAGCTGAAGTTTGCATTAAAAGGGAAAGAGACAGAGAGTATGCTAGCTAGTATGGATGAAAAGCAGAAACAAATGCTACAAGGCCAAAATGCAAAGATAGAAGAAATAGATGGGGAATATATTATTACAAAAGATTTTAAATATGAATCAGCAAAGATAGATATGGTTATGAGTAGCAATGGTGAAGATAAAGCGCACATTATTACGGATGCAAAGTTTACATCGTATGATAAATTTGATCCAATACAATTGCCAGCAGCAAAGTAATCACTGTCAAGAGAGGTACCTGAAAGAACGGGTATCTCTTTTTGTTGCTAATAAGGAGAGTGTCCTTTGAAAAAAAGAAAGATAGCAGTGGTCATTGCGGCATATACGGTTTTGCTTGCAACGTCTGTACATACGTATAAAAAACAAATTGATCATCCTATTATGAGTGATGTAGGTAAATTGCTTCCGACAAAAATAAAACGAGTTGAAAGTGCTACGGAAGAGCACTCGTTAATAAAATTAGTGCGAGATGCAAAAGTTTCAGGAGAGAAAATTTCCATTGCAGGTATGCAACATAGCCAAGGAGGACAGACATATTATCCGAATGGTACGATGCTCGATATGAAAGGATATAATAAAATATTAGAATTTGATCCAGAGAAGAAGCGGATTACAGTTCAAAGTGGTGTCACGTGGAATGATATTCAGAAGAAAATAAATCCATATGGCCTTGCGGTACAGGTCATGCAGTCTCAAAATATTTTTACTGTTGGTGGTTCATTAAGTGTAAATGTACACGGGCGTGATATTCGTCATGAGGCACTGATTGATACAATAGAGTCATTTAGATTGTTAATGGCAGATGGCACGGTACGTAATGTAAGTAGAGAAGAAAATGCAGCGTTATTTCCATATGTCATTGGTGGTTACGGTTTATTTGGAGTTATTTTAGATGTGACGCTGAAGTTAACAGATGATGAATTATATGAAATGCACACGAGAATGATAGATTATAAAGAATACGCATCTTATTTCAAAGAGAAAGTGAAAAGAGATGAGAATGTTCGTATGCACTTAGCACGTATTTCTGTTGCTCCAAATTCATTTTTAAAAGAGATGTATGTGACAGATTATACTTTGGCACAAAATCAAAATATGAGAGAAGAGTACAGTGAATTAAAGGAAGAAAATATTATAGCTGCACCGAAATTTTTACTTGGGTTATCACGTTATAGTGATTGGGGAAAGAATACATTTTGGAATATACAAAGAGGTTATTTTGAACGTACAGATGGAAAGTATGAGACGCGTAATAATGTTATGAGATCAGATAGTGCTTTTATGGAATATGAAAATCCAAATAGGACCGAAGTGTTACAAGAATACTTTGTGCCTATAGATGCTTTCACGGAGTATATAGATGATTTACGTAACGTATTAAATGAAGAAGAGTTTAATTTGCTCAACATTACGATTCGTTACGTGGAAAAGAATGAAAATGCAGTTTTGTCCTATGCGAAAGATGATATGTTTGCGCTGGTTCTTTTAATTAACCAGGGACGCTCAGATAGTGAGATAAAGAAAACAGAAGATGTCATTCGGAAGATGATTGATGTTACTTTAAAGCATAACGGTAGTTACTATTTGCCGTATTATTCTTATCCAACGAAAGAGCAGTTAAAGAAGGCATATCCTCGTATTGAAGAATTTCTCAAGAAAAAGAAGGAAGTAGATTCAGAAGAGAGATTTGTGAATTTATTTTATAGGGAGTATACGAAATGACATATAGAAGATTTGTAGCTTCGCAAAGTATCATCATGATGGCAGGAAGTATGGTATTTCCTTTTTATATATTATTGCTTCGAAACGTTGGAAATAGCTTCTCGCAATTTGGCTGGGCGTATGGCTTATTTGCTTTAACATCAGCACTTGTATATCCACTAGTGGGAAAGGTATCTGATCAAGTAGGTGATAAAAAATTATTAATAATATACGCTTGGTCCATGGCAATCTTAATGCTTTGTTTTCCGATTGCCACGGAAGTATGGCATGTGTATCTTCTTCAAATTGTAATGGGAGTTTTAGGTGCTGTGCAGCGTAATACTGAGAAGACTTCGTTAGCACGAAAGGTTGCGCAGGAAAAGGCTGGTTATGAGATTGGAAAATACCATGTGTGGACATCCATTGGCGGAGCAGTAGCGGTTATTGCCACGGGATATTTAGTAGATTTCTTTACGATTGGTACAATTTTTTATATTGCATCTATTCTATATGTAGTAAGCGGGATTGTATTAAGTAGTAAAAAAATATAACTATTCCTATTTTCACCTTAATACCCTTTATTTGTTATACTAAAAGGGAATACAAAAGAAAAGGGGACAGTGCCTTTGATGAAATTTGTAGTTTTAGCTATTCTTACTTTGTTTTTGATTCCATGGACAAGAAGTAGTAGTAAGCTTCGAGCAGTGGATAAGAAGGGAGATAAGAAGGTTGTAAAGGGTAAGAAATCATCTATTTTAGTTATTCCTGTTTTATTTTGGATAGGTATTGCAATCTATGAATACTTTTGGCTAATTGATGATCGAGTAGATTCGATTCTTACTCATTATTCTGTTGCAGTAGCAATTTTAATTGGGCTTGTTTTATTTTCACAAGATCAAATAGGTAAATTAGAAGGTACGTTAAAAGGACTTCTAATGTTTATTTTACTCGCAAGTTACGGTTACTTTGGTTATTTGCACGATATAGTAATCTCGCAAAAGAAATATGATTCTGTTGTTAAGGTAGAGAAAGATATTTCAGAGCCATTTACTGAAAATGACCAGCCGTTTACAGTGCCGCCAAAGACAGCGGAGAATAAGATGAAAAAAGTATTTGGTGATATTCCGAAAGTAGCTTATTTTGAGCTAGGAGAATTAACGCCACAAATGGTAAACGGCGAAGCTTTATATGTAGCGCCGATTGAAGTTTCAGGATTTTTTAAAGCGCGTAAAGCTGAGACAATTCCAGGGTATGTAACGATGTCAGGTACAAATCCTGATGCGGAAGCGAAACTGCACCTCGGTTATAAAATGAAATATGTGCCAAGCATGTTTTTTGGTAATAATTTAGAGCGTGTGGTAAGGCAAGCAGAACCAGATTTAATCTTTAAAGGAAAACCTAAATTTGAGGTTGATGATAAAGGGAAACCATATTATACAATGACGTATGGTGAATTTATTTCAGGAAGATCTGGATTTGAGGTAGAGGGTGTTGTCGTAGTAGACGCACAAACAGGTGAAGTGAAAAGGTATGATAAAGGAAAGGCACCTAAATTTGTTGATGGTGTATTAAATCATGAGACTGCATCTACGTTAAATACGTACTTTGGTAAATATATTCACGGATTTTGGAATACGAAATTCTCGCAAACTGATATGAAGATTCCGACTGAGTGGGGAACGAAAGAAGGCGTGACCCCGATCTTTGGTAAAGATGGAACACTATATTATTTTACAGACTTTACTTCTCCAAAAGAAGGAGTAGATTCAGCCCTAGGCTATTCATTAGTAGATGCACGCACAGGCAAGCTATATTACTATAATGGAAAAGAAGTGAAGGGGATTATGGATGGTTCAGCAGCTACAGAAGTAGTGGATAATTCCTTTAAGAGAGAGAAATGGCATGGGACAATGCCTGTCATTTATAACGTATACGGTAAACCAGCTTGGATTATTCCGGTTGTTGATGATGGAGGCCTAGTACGTGCACATACAGTTGTATATGCTGCTAATGCAAAAATATTTGCGACAGGTTCTTCGCAGAAAGAAGCGCTTGAGAATTATAAAAACGTAATGAACGGTAATGGTGATACCTTTAGACCAACCTCAACAGGAAAAGAAGCGCAAAAAGAAGGTATTGTACAACGTGTATATAAAGAGAAATCAGGTGAAAATACAATCGTGTACGTACTTTTAGAGAATGAACAAAAGGTATTTATGATACCGGTGAAGAAATTCCCGTATGCTATGTTTACAGAAGTAGGAGACCCAATTCAAATTACATATTTAGATACAGGAGAGACGATGGCCTCAGTATCTAAATTTACGAATAGCAATGTGAAAAAGTAAAGCGATAGAATTTCTATCGCTTTTTTTACATTATGAAAGAGGAAAATGCGCTGTACTTGACGTATGTTTATGATGTAACTATAATTGTTACGATTCAGTGTGTATAGGAAAGGGTGAATTGAAAAAGTGAATGAAGTTAATCACGAAATATATAAACCTGTAAAGGCAAACAGGTTATGGATGATTCTTGTATTAGGAACACTTACGGCGATTGGGCCATTATCTATTGATATGTATTTGCCTTCATTACCGAAGTTAACGGATGACTTGCAAACAGGTGCATCCCTAGCGCAGCTTACATTAACAGCTTGTCTGCTTGGGCTGTCAGTAGGACAATTATTTGTTGGCTCAATTAGTGACATTTACGGAAGACGCAAACCACTTATTATTGCTCTTATTATTTATGTTGCTTCTTCTTTACTTTGTGCTGTTGCGCCATCTATTTGGACATTAGTGTTATTGCGCTTCCTACAAGGAGCTTCAGGATCAGCCGGGATTGTTATATCACGTGCGATGGTACGTGATATGTACTCAGGTTCTGAAATGACGAAGTTTTTCTCATTGCTTATGTTAGTAAACGGAGCAGCACCTATTTTGGCACCGATTATTGGGGGGCAATTATTACAGTTTACAACGTGGCGCGGTGTTTTCATCGTTCTTGGAGCAATTAGCGTATTCATGTTAATCTCAGCTACTTTTGTATTGCGTGAAACATTACCTCCTGAAGAAAGAGAAACGGGTGGTTTGTCAGGGACTTTGGCGACGTACGGAAAATTGTTAAAGGACCGTCTGTTTATGGGATATGCATTGTCACAAGGATTAGTAACAGCGGCAATGTTTGCATACATTTCGGGCTCACCATTTGTGTTGCAGAACATATACGGAGCATCACCACAGCAATTTAGTTTATTCTTTGCGATTAACGGCATCGGTATTATTATTGCTAGTCAGGTAACGGGTCGTTTAGCGGGGAAAGTGAATGAGAAGACATTATTTGTTGCTGGTATTATTATCGCAGCTGTTGGTGGCCTATCTTTACTACTGACAATCGTACTAGGAATAGGTTTAATCGGTGTTTTATGTTCGTTATTCCTTGTTGTATCAAGTGTCGGGGTTGTATCAACAACTGGGTTCTCATTAGCGATGAGAAATCAGAAGCAAGCTGCAGGAACAGCGTCAGCTTTATTAGGCTTATTACAGTTCATTTCAGGAGCGCTTGTCGCTCCGCTAGTAGGTATTGGTGGGAGTAATACAGCGTTACCGATGGGTGTTGTTATTGCGCTTTGTGAAGTAGGAGCAGTATTATGTTATCTATTTATGGCCAGAAGAAGTGAGAAGCAGTTTGAACTGCAACAAAGGCAAAATTTAGAGGCTTAACAAAAAAGAACTGATTCAAAGGGAATGTTTGAATCAGTTCTTTTTTTCATTTCTTTGAAATACCTCATACATATTATTCATGATCGTATCATATAAAACAGCAAGTTTATCCCACACCCAGCGATTACTATCGACTTCTTTTTCCCCACAGTCGATAATATCGGTATGGTCAGTAATTTTATACGCTTTTTTAACGATAATAGGAGCAATCTTCGGTATACGTGGGATTTCCTTTAAGGTATCTGCAAAGTTTCCAATGTAGACATGACCGATGATTTCGATTGTTAATGATTTATCCGATATATTTAGCACGGTATGAAATTGATTTGTATGTTGTTGTTTTAAATATTGAGCTAACTTAAATGGAGCATGCTTCTTCTTTAATACGCGGCGAAGGCTCTCTGTATTTTCGATATGAAGTGATTTTTCGCGAATAAGGACACGAATATCTTCTCCCATAAAAGGCATTGTGTTGTACATAGATGATTCTCCTTAAAACCTTACATATGTTTGCGTTATGCATATGTAAGTCTAGCATGGTTTGTTCTTTATGTGTGCTTACAGTTTTGTAAGGTGATGTAGTAAAGCATTGCAAAAGTTATTTGTATAAAGTGACGATACTGTGACAAACATGTTGGTATATATATTACGATGTCGTCTTAAGTGTAAAAAGTAGGGCGTTCTCGGTATAATAACAAGTGGAGATAAAAGAAACTATAATGAGTAATAGCTGTAGATAAAAGGAGAAGAAGAGATGAAGAAGGTTTTGGGTATTGCTGTAATGGGAAGTATGATCCTTCTAGCAGGATGTAATGGAAATAAAGATACGAAAGAACCGAAAGAAAAGGTAGAGCAATCTACTGAACAAACAGAAGAGATGAAAGAATACCTTGCAGTACATGAAAAATACGATATAAAAATGAATAAAGAAATTAATAAAGCGCTGCAGTTATTTGAAGTGGCAAAAGAAAAGGGCGGTAAGGAAATAACGAATGCAACATATAAAGAAGACGTGCAAAAGGTAACAACGAGCATGTTAGAAGATATTGATCATATACGTAAAGAAATTCGTGTTCCGAAGTCGAAAGAGCAAGAACATGAGGTATATGTTGGTTTCTTGAATGAATCAGAACAAGCGATGAAAAAATTACAGAAGTTAGCTAAAGAAGAAGATTCATCGTTGATTCGTGATATAGAAATTAACTTTGCAACAGCATCGACATACTATAAACGTTTTCAAGCAGAAACGAAAAAATAACCTTGCCTGTGCAAGGTTATTTTTTCTTCTTGCCATCTCCGTCTTCATCCTCAGATACTAATATTTTCTGTTCTTCGTGAAATTCGGAAATAGTTTGCCCGGTAATATTATCGAAAGGAGTATAAAAAGAAGTAATACGTTTCTTTTTAATAAAGAGTTTATAGGAGCCGATGATGACAAGTATAACGATTGTTAAGGGTAATCCTATAGTAGCAAGAAGTAAGGGGTCCATCTTATAACTCCTTTAACATCATTTCTTTTTATGATAAGCCGAAAACTGTAATTTCGATAAATGAATTAAAAACTGATTTTTCTAAATTTATCCAATTCGATTGACTTTTCAATTTTTCAGAATTATAATTCGAAATATACAATTTGAACCAAATAATAATATAGCAATTTACTTATCCAGAGAGGTAGAGGGACTGGCCCTATGACACCTCAGCAGCGGGTTCTGTAATAGGAACACCGTGCTAATTCCAGCAAGCAAGTCTTGAAAGATAAGTGATGGGCCTTTGTTTGTTAAGCCTTGATCTTATTTTTTAAGATCAAGGCTTTTTGTATTCTAAAAAGAGAAAAGGGAGTAATGGAAAAAGTACATTCATAAAACAAAGTAAATTCATGTGTTTAGGGGGTTATTGAAGTGTATGTAATTAAAAAATTATCGGTTATGGTGTTCACACTATGGGTTATTACGACAGTGACATTTCTAATTATGCATATTATTCCGGGAGATCCATTTTCATCAGATGCAAAAATCTTTCCTGAAGAAGTGATCCAAAACATGAGAGCGAAGTATCACCTTGATGAACCGTTATGGAATCAATATGTTGCTTATTTAGACGGTGTAGTTCATTTTGATTTTGGTGAATCGGTTCAATCAACCGGGCAAGGTGTATCAGAAATTATAACAACTGGCTTTGGTCCATCAGCAATTATTGGTCTACAAGCACTTGTTATTTCATTGTTAGTAGGAATTGCGGCAGGGACATTTGCTGCTCTATATCATGGGAGAGTAATTGACTATAGTGTGAGTTTGCTCGCAATTTTAGGTATTTCTATTCCAAGTTTTATTTTAGCACCACTATTTATACAAGTATTCGCTATCCAATTTGAGTTTTTACCAGTAGCCTCTTGGGGAACATTCGAACATACGGTATTGCCATCCTTTGCATTAGCGTTAGGGCCAATCGCAGTTATTACAAGGTTTGTGCGTTCTAATATGATCGAAGTACTGCAGAGTGATTATATTAAGCTAGCAAGAGCAAAAGGTATACCAATTAAGAAGATTATTATAAGACACGCTCTTCGAAATGCGATTGTTCCAGTACTTACATTTGTTGGACCGTTAATGGCTGGACTCTTAACAGGGACTTTTGTTATTGAAAAAATCTTTTCAATTCCTGGCCTAGGAAAATATTTTGTAGATAGTATTTTTAACCGAGACTATCCGGTGATTATGGGAACAACGATTTTCTATAGTGCGTTATTAATTGCTTGTATTTTCATTACAGATATTATTCATCGCATTGTTGATCCGCGTATTCGTTCTATTACATAAGGAGGGGGGATATTTAAATGGGAGCTTATGAGATTAATGAACAGTTATTAACGAAAGAAGAGAAAAAAGAATTAACGATAAATAAAAATCAGCAAACAATTAGCAGAAAGAAAGAAGTGTTTCGTAAGTTTATATCGAATCCAATCGCAGTTTTAGGAACAGTGACGTTATTGCTAATTATTGTTTTCTCGCTTATTGGCGAAAGTTTAACTTTATTTACTGCGAGTGAACAAGTAAAAAAGGCAACAAATTTACCGCCGAGTAGTGAACATTGGTTTGGAACAGATGATCTAGGGAGAGATATTTGGGCACGTACTTGGGCTGGTGGGAAGATTTCACTAACAGTTGGATTAGTAGCAGCTGCCCTCGATATAGGGCTTGGTGTACTGATTGGTGGATTTAGTGGATATGTGAGAGGGCGTAATCGTCTTGGAACGTTAATAGATGAATGGATTATACGAGGGATTGAAGTGTTATATGGTATCCCATATTTATTAATTGTTATTTTACTATTGATCGTGATGAAACCAGGACTTTTTACAATTATAATCGCTCTTGCGTTAACAGGATGGATTGGCATGGCACGTCTCGTTAGAGCGCAGGTCTTGTCTTTAAAACAAAGAGAATTTGTTATTGCAGCAGAGCGATTAGGTACATCGCATATGAAGATTATATACGGACATATCATTCCGAACTTAACAGGCATTATTATCGTGAATTTATCATTTACAATTCCAGCAGCTATTTTTTCAGAATCATTTTTAAGCTTTATAGGACTTGGAGTACAATCACCAGCGGCAAGTTGGGGGACGATGACGAATGATGCACTCGGGACATTATTGAGCGGAGAATGGTGGCAGCTATTTTTCCCGGCAATCATGATTGCACTCATTATGTTCGCATTTAATGCAATTGGTGATGGTTTGCAAGATGCGATTGATCCAAAAATCGTCAAACGGAATCGAAAGGAGAAAAAACATGGCACAGCTCTTATCTTTAGAAAACGTAACATTGACCGTTGAAAAAGAGAATAGTAAGCAAGCAATTGTGAAGCATGTTTCCTTTTCTATTAATGAAGGTGAAATCGTTGCACTTGTAGGAGAAAGTGGTTCAGGAAAAAGTGTTACAGCACAATCTATTGTCGGATTAAATCAAGAATCTATTCATATCGATGATGGAAATATAGCTTTCCAAGCAAATGAATTAACGAATTTACAAGAGTCAGAATGGAATCAAATTCGCGGAAAAGATATTTCCTTTATATTTCAAGATCCGCTTTCATCTTTAAACCCAACGATGAAGGTAGGCAAACAAATTACAGAAGTAGTTTTGCAACATGGGAAAAAATCGAAAAGAGAAGCAAAGGAAATTGCGATTAACTTGTTAACGGGTTTAGGGATACATGAAGCAGAGAAACGCTTTGAACAGTACCCACATCAATTAAGCGGAGGTATGAGGCAGCGTATTTGTTTAGCAATTGCGTTTGCTTGTCACCCAAAGCTTGTAATTGCAGACGAGCCGACAACAGCGTTAGATGTAACGATTCAGAAACAAATTATGGGGCTATTAAAAGAAAGAAAAGAAAAACAAAATACGAGTATTTTATTAATTACACATGATTTGGCACTTGTACGTGAAGTAGCTGATCGAGTAGTTGTTATGTACGGGGGACGTGTTGTTGAAAAAGGAACGATACAGGAGGTAATAGGTTCTCCTAAACATCCATATACGAAAAGTTTATTACAAGCAATTCCGAATATGGATCATTCCGAAAAGGTATTACGTGCTATAGAAGGAACGACACCTTCCATTGAAACATTAAATAGCTTTGGTTGTCCTTTTGTAAATCGTTGTCCAGTAGCGATAAAAGAATGTATTCATCGTTTTCCAGAGAGAACCACATATTCTAAGGAGCATAGTTCACATTGTTGGCAACATGTTCTAGAGCATAATAAAGCGAAATCAAAAGAGAAGGTGAATGCCTCATGACGACAGATTTAATTACTATAAAGCAAGTAACGAAAACGTATGGAAGTAAAAGTAAAGAAATCACAGCGTTAAAAGACATATCACTTTCTATTCCGAAAGGAACAACACTTGGCATTATTGGTGAAAGTGGTTCAGGAAAAACAACACTTGGAAAGCTCATAGCAGGGATTGAGAGTCCAACGTCTGGTGAAATTGATTATAACGGTCAAGTCGTTCACAAGCTGAAATCAGCTCATAGGCGAGATTTTTTACAGAAAGTACAGTTCATTTTTCAAGATTCCACAGCAGCATTAAATCCGCGCTGGAAAGTACGCGATAGCGTAACGGAGGGTTATATTTCATTCGGTTTAGGTGATAAAGGATTAAAGGATAAAATAGCAGGTGATGTGCTAGAACGTGTGGGATTAGATAGACGATATATCGATCGCTATCCGCACGAATTTAGCGGAGGACAACGTCAACGAATTGCTATTGCAAGAGCGTTATTGTGTGAGCCAGAAGTATTGATTCTTGATGAACCAATTTCAGCATTAGATGTTTCATTGCAAATTCAAATTGTACATCTGCTGCAAAAGATTCAAAAGGAACAAGGCTATACATATTTATTTATCGCACATGATTTGCCGATGGTTCACTATTTATGTGAAAAAGTGGCTGTCTTATATAAAGGAGAACTTGTTGAATTTGGAAATACGGACGAAGTGTTCTGTAATCCACAACATTCTTATACAAAAACACTATTGGCATCAACACCAAAAATTTCAGGTTAAAGGAGAATGTAGGATGAAGAAGTTTTTACTGTTTGTCATTATGACTGTTTTAGCAATTACTTCTGTCGCTTGCGGTAAGAAAGAGACGCAAAAGGCGAGTGCTGGTAAGGGAGAAGGAGATCGATTAGTAACGAATATTGGTAGCGATCCATATACACTTGATTCCGCTATTGCGACAGATAGCACGTCAGGTTATGTAATTGGACATTTATTCTCAAGCTTATATACGCAAGATAGTGATGGGAAATATCAAAATGAATTAGCAGAGAAAGAAGAAGTAAATGCTGATGGAACTGAGTATACAATTCATTTAAAGAAAGATATTAAATGGTCAGATGGTTCTGCTATTACAGCAAATGATTTTGAATTTGCATGGAAGCGATTATT
Source organism: Bacillus sp. AFS012607 (assembly GCF_002558005.1). Lineage (NCBI taxonomy): Bacteria > Bacillati > Bacillota > Bacilli > Caryophanales > Bacillaceae > Bacillus > Bacillus sp. AFS012607. The sequence goes on along the minus strand of NZ_NTVM01000041.1, from coordinate 34,783 downwards.
GAATCCGAAAACGGGTTCTATGAATGCAACAGAAATGTATTTTATTAAAGGGGCAGAGGCATACAATACTGGAAAAGGTGAAGAAGGACAAGTTGGTATTCAAGTCGTTGATCCTCAAACATTAAAGGTAACTCTTGAACATCCAGTTGCTTCTATTAAACAGAAATTAGCAAGCTCATTATTTATTCCATTAGCTAAAAAGTCGATTGATGATAATAATAAATTAAAAACAGATCCAAAAGAGTTAATTACGAACGGGCCATTCACATTAAAAGAATGGAAGCATAATCAGGCTATTACAGTACAAAAAAATAAAGAATACTATGATAAAAAGGTAACATTAAAAGAAATTGAGTTTCGTATTATTCCAGATTCTAAAACAGCGTACCAATTATATAAATCAAAAGAATTAGATTTACTAAGCGGTTTACCGCAAGAAATGATTGAAAAAGAAAAAGGAAATAAAGAATATAAACGTGTTGCAGGATTTTCATCTTATATTTATTCGTTTAACGTAGAAAAAGAGCCATTCACAAATGCGAAAGTACGTAAAGCATTCTCATTAGCAGTTGATCGTAAGTTTATTGTTGAAAAACTGTATAAAAACAATGCACAAGAAGCAAATGCATTCGTTCCAGAAGGAGCAAAAACACAAAGTGGGCGTGATTTCCGTAAAGAAAAAGGTGGTTACGTTAAATTTGATCCAGCAGAAGCGAAAAAATTATTAGAAGAAGGCATGAAAGAACAAGGCTGGTCTACATTACCTGAAGTAACATTAAAATTCACTACAGATACACAACATAAAAAAGTAGCAGAAGCAATGCAAGAAATGTTTAAGAAAAATCTTGGCGTAGATATTAAATTAGAAAATAAAGAGTGGAAGAGTTACATCGACACATATAAGCAAAGTGATTTCCAATTGGCTTATATGGGATGGGGCGGTTCTTTATTAGATCCAATTACTAAATTAGATTTATATGCAGGTGATGGTCCAAACAATTATGCAAAATGGCATAATAAAGAATTTGATGCTTTAGTGAAGGAAGCAGAAGTTGAACAAAATGAAGATAAGCGTTTTGACTTATTGCATAAAGCGGAAGATATTATGTTTACAGATTCACCATTAATTCCAATTATATTCCCGTCGGATTCCTATTTACAAAAACAAACGGTATCTGGACTTCAATATTATGTTGGATCTAAACCAGATTTAAGATATGCAAAAATAAAGAAGTAGGCAATCGCCTACTTCTTTATTTTATTTCTCTTTTATATTCTTTTTTCGTTCCATCAGAGAAGACAACTTCTAAATCGAATTTTTGGTAGTCTTTATCAAGTTTGAACACGTTCACTACTTGATCGATTACTTCTTGGTCAGGAGTATCTTTATCAAATTTTAATTCTTGTAGAAGTGGGCTTAATTTTGTAATAGCCTCGTCACCTGTAAACTTTGCATTTGTTTTATGGTCTTCAAGCTTTGCTTCCATTTTCTTATCAGCGGCTACATTCTTATAATCAGCTTCGTAGTCTTTCTTCGTATCTTGATAGTCTGCATCTAAACTAAATTCATTAAAGTTTAGTTTTAAATCTGCAGGAGCCTCATTTTTTGCTTCTTCAGTCGTCTTTTTATTAGAAGTTGTGTCTTCTTTTGCAGGGGCTTTACATCCTGTTAATGCAGGTACTAGCATAAGAGCTAATAAAACTGATAGTAGAATTCTCATTATAAATTCCTCCTTATGTAAATTCGTTCTATACAAGTTTTTCCCAAAAACATGTAATTATGTATGTGTTGAAAATAAATTATTATCCTGCAGTCACAAGGGCTCATCCGCAATTTAAATCAAAAATGATTTGTATGTATATGGTAAATTGAAGTTGTGAGGAGGTACTGAAATGCTTTCTAAAACGTATCAAACGATCGGTGAATTATTTCAAGCAACATATGCAGCAAATGGCTATTATACAATAATATTCGGAGGAGTTAGTTTAGAGAGAAATATTATTTCATTATTAGTTATTGTATTGGTTACACAATTAGTAGCAGTGACGACTTTAGCTATAAAAGGAATGGTAAAGGGAAGAGGAAGCTCTGTAGTTAAAGTTGTATAAAAGTAAAAGGTATCCTTCGTAGGATACCTTTTACTTTTGTTATTTTGCAACTTCTGTCCACTTATAGTTAAATTCACCGCCGAAGTCAGTCGTTACAAGTCCTTTAATGAAAGAGCGTTGTAAGTAAGAACGACCTTGTTGGTATAAAGGAGCGACAGCGCCGTCTTGTAATAGAATTTTTTCAGCTTGCTTCATTGCTTCAAAGCGTGCTTTTTCATCGCCAGCTAAATCTGTTTTCACTTTATGAATGAGCTCATCGTACTCTTTGTTAGAGTACTTATCGAAGTTATAAGCACTATCTGTTGTAAATAAATCTAAGAATGTAATTGGATCAGCGAAGTCAGGGCCCCAGCCGTCAATACCAATTTCATAGTCACCACTTAATAGTAGTTTCAACTGTTGTTTACGTGGTTGCGGTTTTAAATTCACTGTTAATCCATCTAAGTTCTTTTCTAACTCACCTTTTAAATATTCACCAGTCTTTTTAGCTAAAGCATTGTCACTTGTTAATAGTTCGATTGTTACTTTGTCAGTACCAAGTTCTTGTTTTGCTTTTTTCCAGTTTTCTTTCGCTGTTTTCACATCATCCTTGACTAGATTTCCATTTTCTTTACGGAAGTCATTGCCTTCTGGACTTTTTGCAAATTTCGCAGGAACCATTCCTTCAGCTGGAACAGCACCGTTATTTAAAATTGTTTCTACGTATGCTTTTTTATTCATTGCGCCGTTAATAGCAAGGCGTGCATGTTGATTTTTTAATGTTTCATTTTTCTGATTTAGTCGTAAGAATTGAATGCCGACTTCAGCGCGTTCCTTGAAGTTTGGATCGCTCTTATATTTATCAACAAACTCTGCAGTTAAAGCAACGCGATCAATTTGTCCTGAATCATATAAATTCACTTCTGTAGACTTATCTTTAACGACATTGAAGTTGATTTCTTCTAATTTTACCGTTTTAGCATCCCAATAGTTAGGGTTTTTCTTCAATTGGAAACTTTGTTCGTGTTTCCAGTTATCTAATGTGAAAGCACCGTTGTAAATTAAATGATTTGTTTCTAAACCGTATTTATCGCCCTGAGACTTTAAGTACTCTTCATTAATTGGCAAGAATGTTGAGAATGTCGTTAAGCTTAAGAAGTAAGGAACAGGACGGTCTAGTTGTACTTCTAACGTTTTGTCATCAACAGCTTTGACCCCTAGTTGATCAATTGGTAATTGTTTTTGGTTTATTTGTTTCGCATTCTGTACATCGAAGAATAAGAATGCGTATTCAGCTGCTGTATCAGGATTTACGGCACGTTGCCAAGCAAAGACGAAGTCCTTTGCTGTAACAGGAGTACCGTTTGACCATTTTGAATCACGCAGATGGAATGTATATTTTGTTTTATCGGGACTAATGTCAACCGACTCAGCAACACCAGGAATCGGTTTATTATCTTCTCCCATTGCATATAAACCTTCAAAAACATTGCGCATTACATTCATGGATTCCCCATCCGTTGCTTTTGCAACATCCATTGTTGGAATTTCTGAAGCGAATGATAAGTTAATTGCTTGTTTATCAGGTACTTTATCGTTTGCTTTCGCTCCGCCTGCATTATCTTTATTTCCCCCGCAAGCAGTTAGTAATAGACTTGCCCCTAAAACAGATGCAACAACAGGTACAACTTTTTTCTTCATTGTTCGTTCCTCCCTAAATGTGTTGTTCGTAACGTCATAATGTCCATGTCTTGAAGTAGCTATAGAAGGAGATGAAACCTATTATAAATATTTGTTTATAGGTAATCAGGTGTTCTATATGTATATACATGTTGAGCTATAATCTATCGTTATATGTTTCAACGTAGTAGACATTATATTTTGATGGTGAAATATTTTGTTTCTTTGATTATTTAGAATATTAACACTGGAAAGAACTATATGTCAATAATAAAAATAGAATGTTAATTTCTTAGAATAATATATTAAAAAAGTAGATTCTCTTGTGTGAGAGAACCTGCTTTTAATATATTTTGCTAAAAAAACAATTGGTGTGGGCTAATAATAAGTGGGGATGAAGAACCCTCACTTATTACGGTTTTACTTTATTTTTCAATTTTTGCCCACTTGAAATTTAATTGACCCGCAAAGTCTACTTGCACAATTCCTTTCACATAAGAACGTTCTAAATAAGATTCGCCTTTTTGGTAAAGAGGAGCGATAACAGAGTCTTTAAATAATATTTTCTCGGATGCTAGTAATGCTTCCCAGCGAGCTTTTTCATCACCAGCTAAAGTTGTTTTCACTTTTGCTATTGTTTCATCGAATTCCTTATTAGAGTAATGATCTAAGTTATAAGGGTTATTCGTTGTAAATAGCTCAAGGAATGTAATTGGATCCGCAAAGTCAGGGCTCCAGCCGTCAATTCCGATTTCGTAGTCACCTTTTAATAAAAGCGAAACTTGTTGCTTACGCGGTTGCGGTTTTATATTTACTGTTAATCCATCTAAATTCTTTTCTAGTTGCCCTTTTAAGAATTCACCAGTTTTCTTATCAAGGTCAGCATCACTCGTTAATAATTCTAATGTTATCTTTTCAGAACCAAGCTCTTGTTTAGCTTTTTTCCATAACTCTTGTGCAGATTTTGTATCAACTTTTGTTAAATCGCCGTTTGCAGTACGGAAGTCTTTTCCTTCAGGTCCTTTTGCAAAGTTTTTTGGAACGAGACCAAGTGTTGATGTAGAGCCATCATTTAATAACGTATTTACAAAGGATTTTCTATCAATTGTTTGATTAATTGCTTGGCGTGCAGAAACATTTTGAAGTACTTTGTTTTGTTGATTCATACGTAAAAATTGTACGCCTACGTTTGGACGTTCTTTAAAGTTAGCATCCTTTTTATATTTATCGACAAAGTCAGATGTTAGTTTTATACGATCTAATTGTTTTGACTCGAATAAATTTACTTCTGTTGATTTTTCTTTTACGACGTTAAAATTGATTTCTTCTAGTTTGACAGTATCTTTATCCCAATAGGTAGGGTTTTTCTTGAATTTAAAGCTTTGTTCGTGCTTCCAATCGCTTAGTGTAAAAGCTCCATTGTACAAGATTGTATGATCTTCTAAAGCGTACTTATCACCTTGTGCTTTAAAGAATTCCTCGTTAATTGGTAGAAATGTTGGGAACGCTGTTAAGCTAATAAAATACGGAACAGGACGCTCCAATTCTACCTCAAACGTATGGTCATCAACTGCTTTTACACCAAGTTGGTCGGCTGGAAGTTCTTTGTTGTTAATTTTTGTTGCATTTTTAATATCAAAGAATAGAAATGCATATTCAGAGGCTGTTGCTGGATCTACGGCTCTCTGCCAAGCGAACACAAAATCTTTCGCTGTAACAGGAGTGCCGTTTGACCATTTTGAATCCCGCAGGTGGAATGTGTATTTTGTTTTATCGCCACTTACTTCATGAGATTTTGCAACGCCAGGGAAAGGTTTGTTACCTTCACCAAGATTATACAAACCTTCAAATACGTTTCTCATTACTTGACCAGAATCAGTATCTGTAGCACGGGCCGTATCCATTGTTCGTATTTCAGTAGGTGAAGATAAATTTAAAACCTGTTTGCTAGGTGCCTCGTCTTTTGCATTTGCTCCGCTTGCTTCGTTTTTATAACTACCGCAACCAGTTAATAAAATACTTACTCCTACAACTGATGCAATACCGGGTACAAACTTCTTTTTCATTTGATTTTCCTCCTAAATAATTAAGTTTGGATGATGATGAGGGAAATGAAAAATAAAAAATCCCTCTTTTCATATTGAGAAAGAGGGATTTTTACGTACAAGTTATGCACCCGTATATAAACGAAGTCCCTCATTCTATCTTTCAAGCATAAAGCTTGCAGGAAGTGGCACAGTATTCAAAATGAACCTGCTGCCGAGGTTTCAAAGGGCCAGTCCCTCCACCTCTCTTGATACAATGAGTAAACGAATAAATTTTATTAATTTTTGTGTTTCTTTGATAATTCAAAATCTTACACCTTGAACAATGAAGTGTCAACCAAATGGAATATAGTTTAAATTTTCAGTTATCTCAAATGAAAAAACCACTGCATATGGCAGTGGTTTTTCGCTTAGAAGTTAAAGTTATCTGGATCTGGACCGACGCGACGATCTTCATTTAAAGCTTGAATTGCTTTCATATCATCAGCACTTAATTCAAAGTCGAAGATGTTTGCATTTTCAATAATGCGATGTTCTTTAATTGATTTAGGGATTGTTACAACTTCGTTTTGTAAATCCCAGCGTAAAATAATTTGCGCAGTTGATTTATTATATTTTGTCGCAATTTCTTGTAACGTTGGATTATCTAGTAGTTGTCCTTGCATTAATGGTGACCAAGCTTCAAGCTGGATATTATGTTCTTTACAGAAAGCGTGTAACTCTTCTTGTGCTAAACGTGGGTGGTATTCCACTTGGTTGACCATTGGCTTAATTTCAGCAATTTCAAATACGTCTTGTAAGTGGTGAATGTGGAAATTACTCACACCGATAGCGCGAACACGGCCATCTTTATAAAGCTTTTCTAATGCTTTCCATGATTCGGTATATTTCCCTTTTACAGGCCAATGTACTAAATATAAATCTAAATATTCTAGACCTAATTTCTCTAATGTAGTTTCAAATGCTTGAAGTGTTGTTTCATATCCTTGATCGCTATTCCATACTTTTGAGGTAATAAATAATTCTTCACGTGAAACACCGGATTCACGAATCGCTTGTCCAACGCCTTCTTCATTTTGATAGATTGCTGCAGTATCGATGCTGCGGTAGCCATTTTTAATTGCTGCTTTTACAGAATCAATTACTTCTGAACCATCTTCTACTTTAAAAACACCTAAACCAAACCAAGGCATTTTTACACCGTTATGTAATGTTGTATAGTCCTTTAAACTTGTTAAAGTCATATTATTTCCCCCTAGCTTTTTTGTTTGTTGCTTCTACTGCTTTTTGAATTGCCTCTGAAAAATTATATTCATATAAATTTTTGAGACCCTCAGCTGTGGAACCACCTGGCGTTGTTACTTGTTCGCGGAGGTTAGCTGGATCTTGCGTTTGTTCGAGCATAGAAGCAGAGCCAGAAATCATTTGAATGACAAGATGTTTTGCGGTTTCTTCATCGACTCCATAACTTTTTGTTGCTTCAATTAAGCTTTCAGCAAAGTAATAAAGGAAGGCTGGTGCACTTCCAGTAACTGCAGTAAGCTGATGAACTTCTTCCTCAGTACAAAGTTGCGAAGTACCAATACCTCTTAAAAGCAGTTGCAGGGTTTCTTGATGCATCTCTTTTATTGATTGTCCCATTGTATATAAGGAGATAGACTTTCCAATTTCAGCAGCTGTATTAGGCATAATCCAAGCAACAGGCGTGCCTTTTGGGAGTCTAGCTTCTAAATAAGATGGTCCAATGCCAGCTGCTACTGTTACGACAAGTTGATTTGATATTAACGGAGATAGCTCAGCTAATAACTCTTCATGAGCAGAAGGTGGCATTGCTAAAACAACCGTATCGACAGATGTAACATGCTGCTTCCAATCTGTTGCAGTAGACACATTATATCGATGTTGTAACTGTTTTAGTTTTTCTGCGTTGCTTCGGTTAGAGACGATAATTTCTTCGATGTACTCTTTGCTTGTTTTAAGTAATCCGGAAAATATAGCTTCGGCCATACGACCGGCACCAATAAATAAAATTCGATGTTTAGTTAGCATATCCTTTATTCCTTTCTAGTAGAGATATGTTATAAAAACGATATCATCTTTAAGAGAATTTTGTAAAAAGAAAAGACTTACCGTAGATGGAATGGATAATGGGAAGGCGGAAATTCATGGTAAAGGAAAGGGCTATTACTTATACTGGTTTCTATGTCATACTAATATTAGCTGTTATTAATCTCTTTATATGTGTAGCTGGTTTGCTAGAGTGGAAGAGAAATTATAAGGGGCAAGAACATACAAATAATTATATCTAGAAAATAATTAGAATTGAAAAACCCCTGAAGCATATATGCTTCAGGGGTTTACTGATAGAATATAAGATTATGCTTTTGTCATACCAAGTAATACAGCACCGCCGATAATTAAAACACTGCCTAGTGCAATAAAGATCAATTGACGTTTTGTTTTCTTTTCACCTAAGAAGACAATTGCACCGAATGTTGAGATAACGATTCCAGTTTGAGATAATGGGAAGCTTGTTGCTACTCCGACACGTGGTAATGAAAGAAGTAAGAATAAGTTTCCCGTTCCCCATAGTAAACCGGATAAAGCATTACGAATTGCATATTTGTTAAATGGTTTATGTTTAGACGTCAGTACAACCGCACCAACAAACATACCAACTGCTTGTGGTAAAATAGCAGACCAACCATCGATATTATACCAACGAATAATAATTACATATACAAGATAGCCGAAAGTAGAAACAATTAAAGTAAGAAGTCCTTTTTTCAATTGTCCTGGTGGCTGAGCATTTTCTTTATCATCTAGTGATGTGAATACAACACCAACTACGATTAATAGGATTGCAATCGTTCCCAGAACAATTGTTGTCGTAGTAGTCCATTCACGGAAAGCGATAACCCCAAAGATAGAAGTTGCAACAAGTTGCATACCAGTAGAAATTGTTACGGTAGTTGAAACACCTAGTTTTTCAACTGTTTTTAATTGGTTTACTTGTCCTAAAGCCCAGAATAAACCTGAAATAAAACCAACAATTAAGACTGTCATTGTTAAAGCTGGTTGAGTAAATACATACATAATTGTTGCGAAGAATAGAGCACCGATTGTCATACCTACCGTTTGGCTATATGCACCACCGCCCATTTTTACGCTTACTAATAAGATGTTTCCCCATGCAATTGCAGGAAGAAGCGCTAATAAAATGTCCATTACAAGACTCCCTTCGGTTTCCTATACCAATATAATTACATATCGTTCTAACGATCGGTAATGCCCCACTAATAGAGTAGAAGATTACCGATCGCTAAAACAGGATGAAGAATTCACGATATAAATGCGTTTTCATTTCTTCATTTTTTGAAACACCTCCATATAATAACAGGAAATTGCCTATTTTAGAAAGTGAATTCAAATAAAATGTATATTTCAATAAGAGGTAAAATTCAGTTATTTCCCAACGACTTATTTATTTCCTAAGAAATAAATAAGCAGCTTCCAAAAAAGCTGCTTTAAAGGTTAGTAATTCTTTTGTTAATAAGCTGAATACATAGCAGAAATAGGAGTGACATACTAATAGTGATAACCACAAGTGTCCAGGCGAGTTGCATATTACTTGCGTCAATGGCCATGTAAATTGCAGTTGGGATTGTCTGTGTTTTACCAGGAATGTTCCCGGCAAACATGAGTGTAGCACCAAACTCACCGAGCGCGCGGACAAAGCTCAAAATCATCCCGCTTAGTAATGCAGGAAATGCGAGCGGAAGTGTAACGTGCAGAAAAACTTGATATTCACTTGCGCCAAGGTCACGAGCACTTTCTTCAATTTGTACATTTGCGATAGAAAATCCCGTTTTCGCTGATTGGTACATAAGCGGAAATGCAACAACTGTAGAAGCGATGATCGCAGCGGTAGATGTGAACATAATAGACTGCTGAAATAATGATTCAACCCACCTTCCGATCGGGCTGTTGTTTCCAAAGATGATAATGAGAAAGAAGCCGATAACAGTTGGTGGAAGTACCATTGGTAATAAAAATATGGTTTCTAATAGTACTTTATATCGCCATGAGGAGCGAGCTAGTGCTCGCCCGACAATCGTCCCTAAAATTGTAACGAGAATAGTGGCACACGCAGCTACTCTTAAAGATAGAAAGACAGGCGATATAATAGCATCAATGCTCATAGTAATTACGACAGGACTGTAAATCCATATTTCTTAAAGATAGATTGTGCATCTTTTGACTGCAAATACTCATAAAATGAAGTCGCCTCTTTCTTATGTTTAGATTCCTTTATAACACCTAAAGGATAGTGGATTGGCTCATGAGAAGTAGCTGCTGCTGTTTCACCAATCTTTACTTTATCTGAAATGAGAGCATCTGTTTTGTATACGATACCAGCATCGATATTCCCTGTTTCTACATATGTTAACACTTGGCGAACATCTTTTGTAAATACGACTTTATTTTGGACATCATTCCAAAGGTTTTCGTGTGTTAGAGAAGCCTTTGCATATTTTCCAGCAGGTACAGATTCAGGTGTACCAAGTGCAATTTTTTTGATTTTCTCATCTTTTAAATCTTGAAATTTTGTAAGAGAACTATCTTTAGGGATGACTAGAACTAGTTCATTTCCAAGAAGATTTTTCCCTTCTTTTTCATTAATGAATCCTTTCTTTACAAGGGTTTGGAATTTATCTTCTGCTGCAGAGAAGAATAAATCAGCAGGTGCACCTTGTTCAATTTGTTGTTGAAGTGCTCCAGAAGCACCGAAGTTAAAAGAAAGTTTGATATTTGGCTCTTTTTCTTTATATTGTTTTTCAATTTCTTTTAATGCATCTTGTAAGCTTGCAGCAGCTGAGATAGTCAGTTCAACTGTTTTATCTTCTTTAGCAGCTGACTTTGTATTCTTTTCCCCACTTGTACAAGCAGCACTAAATATAAGAAGGAAAGAAAGTATAAGTGCCCCAATAGAACGTAATGTAAATTTATTCATAAAAAAATCCCCTTTCATTTTGATATAACTAATTATAACTAATTATAACTAAATATAACTAGTTATAATTGAATATAATTTGAACACATATCTATTTTTAAAAAATAGGAGAAATATTCTTTTCTTTGTTACAATGAAAGGAGAAAGTGAGGAATCGTCTATGGATCATCATTCCTACACAACGGAAGAAGTAGCAAAGCGATTAAAGGTATCAAAATTAACTGTATACGACTTAATTAAAAAAGGAGAACTTCCTTCTTATAGAGTTGGTAGACAGATGCGCATTGATGCAGTGGATTTAGATCAATATATAAAACAAATGAAAACAGGAAAGGTACAAGTTACTCCTGTGAAAAACGATGGTAGTAGTATCTTGAACACGTGTATTATTAGTGGTCAAGAACTAACGTTAGATATGTTAGCTAAACGTATAGAAAATCGTTTGCCAAGTTCTAATGTTTTAAGAGCGTATCAAGGTAGCTTAACAAGTTTAGTGAAAATGTATCAAGGAGAAGGAAGTATCGTTAGTTTGCATTTGTTTGATGGTGAAACGGGTACATATAATGTTCCTTACGTAAAACGCATTTTAGTAGGTCAACCATGTATTATGATTAATTTATTGTCCAGAAATGTAGGGTTTTATGTCCAAAAAGGAAATCCGAAGAAAATAAAGACATGGGCTGACATATCCGGATCCACTATAAAGTTTGTAAATCGAGAAAAGGGTTCTGGTATTAGAGTGTTAGTGGATGAACAATTACGAATCCAAAAATTAAATAAAGCTGATATTAGTGGATATGAATGGGAAGAATCGAATCATCTGGGTGTTGCCACGCAAGTTGCAAATGGAAAAGCTGATGTAGGAGTAGGTTCAGAAAAGTTTTCGCAAATTGTAAATGTGGACTTTATTCCAATCATGAAAGAACAGTATGATTTAGTAATTTTGAAGAATAAAGAAAATGAAGAGCTGATTGAAGTCGTGAAAGACATTCTGCAATCGGAAGAATTTCATAATGAATTAAATGCAATTGGCGGATATGATATTAAGAAAACAGGTCAAATTATATATGAAACAAACTAAAAAGCTGCTTGTCTATAAGACGAACAGCTTTTTCTATATATAAAGGGGTTTGGGGAAACAAAGTATTAAATAAGACCTTGAGCAAGTGTGTAAATGAAAGCTGTAAGAAGAGTAGCTCCACTTGCAAGTCCGATAAAGTGAAACTTTAATCAGTGAGGGCGGGGTATCCCTCGCTGATTATTAGTTGAACCAATCGGGCTTTTACGGGCAGTTGATCCTAAACCTAACTTCTTTGATTTCGCTGAATTTTGAAGTGGGAGTCTTACTGCCCGTTAATGCGGGGTAAAGTCCGATTTGTTGAAAGTAATGTTGTTCATTATAATCTCTCCTTATTTGTTTAATGTAGTTGCAACAGCTTTTGCATCGACAAGTGCGGATAGCACCATGCCCATTGTATGTAAAAATTTATTTGATTTCATATTGTTCATCATGCGTATCCGCTCCTTTTCGAATTGTTGTTGCCCTGCTTATGTCTTAATTATAGGGAATATGGCTACTTGCAACTATCGAATTAGCTTACGAAAGACTTACACTTTTGTAAGAAAAAAAGACATTCATGTAAGAATGTCTTTCACAGCATATTGATATGATGATGTTCTTCAATTGTTTTTAAAAAACTACGCATTGAATTCGTCATATAGCTATCTTTACGGCGTATGAAAACCGTTGAAATACTGCCGTATTTTTGAGGGATTGCATGACAATGTACCTTACCTGCTTTAGAAAGATGATGGACAGCAGACTGTGGTACGAGTGTAATTCCGAGGCCGAGTGCAACGCTGTTTAATATTGTCTCTAATATATTGAATTCCATAATTCTTTTTGGTAGCAAACCTTCGTCTTTCAGCCATCGTTCTAGTTTGGAACGGTATCCGCATCCTTGGTTAAAAACGAGTAGAGGCGTTGTTGTAAATTCTTCTATATGAAAAGCTTTATTTTGTGTTACAAGCACTAATTTTTCTGTACTAACATCGTATTGTTCGATTAGTGGATGTTTAATAGGACCTGATATAAAGGCACCATCTAATTGATGATCAAGTACTTCTCTAATCAATTCTTCTGTTAGACCCGCTTGTAATGATAAATCGACATTCGGATAGCTTTTATAGTAAGAAGATAAAATGGTAGGTAATGTACTTACTGTTTCTACTGTACCGATTTTTAATATACCGGAGGGTGTTTCACTATCTAAAAATACTTGTTTTAGTTCGTCGACATCTTGCAAAATTTTATTAACATAAACGAGCATTTTTCTTCCTTCAGCTGTTAAAGTCATTCCTCGTTTATGGCGGTAAAAGAGTGGGGTTTTTAATTCGTTTTCTAGTTGTTTAATACGTGCAGTTACATTTGATTGTACATAATTTAATTCCTTTGCTGCGTTACTTACACTACCCTGGTCGGCAACGCTTTTAAAGATTTGTAAGTCTCTTAATTCCATTTTGTAATCCCCCTTGATGTTAACTATCATTATAAATGATAGTTAACATCGTTTTGAATCATTTTACGTGATATATTTTTTCTTTTACAATTCTCTTTGTGCAAATAGAAAGAAACGGGGGATTGCGGTGAGAAGAGGTCAAATGATAATAGGGGCTTTAGCGTGTTTAATTGCGAGTATGTCATGGGGAGCGATGTTTCCAGTTGCTGATCATGCGCTAGAATACATAGATCCATTTTATTTTTCGCTTATTCGTTATGGAGCAGTGGCGATAATGCTGATTGTATTGTTGTTAATGAAAGAAGGAAAACAGGCATTTCGTTTAGAGGGAAGAGGAAAGTTACTCGTCTTTTTTGGAACGATGGCATTTACAGTATATAATGTCCTCATATTTTTAGGGCAAATGTTAATGGGTAAGTCGGGTGTAATGGTAGCTTCCATTATGGAATCACTTATGCCGATGATTTCTATTTGTATTTTATGGGGATATAAGCATATAAAACCGAAGAAGTATATGATAACGAGTATGGTTATTGCTTTTGTAGGAGCTGTGTTTGTTATTACAAAAGGTGACATGAGTTTCTTTGTAACATTGAAAGATAATATGTTCTCATTAGCATTTATATTTATTGGTGTTGTAGGCTGGGTTATTTATACGATGGGTGGTCAAACGTGTAGTGATTGGTCAACATTACGTTATTCTACGTTGACGTGTGTATTCGGTACGACTGTTACAGGAATTATAACGGTAATTATTACGTCGCTTGGATATGTTTCAGTTCCTAGTATGGGAACGATTTCTATTGTGAAGTATGATTTGTTATTTATGATGACATTGCCAGGTATTGTAGCGCTACTTGCTTGGAACTACGGTGTGAAAATTTTATCATCCATTAATGGGATTTTATTTATTAATTTTGTACCAATTACGACTTTAGTTATTATGATGATGCAAGGGTATCAGATCACAATGTTTGATATTATAGGGACTGTACTTGTTATTGCAGCACTTATTCGCAATAACGTTTGCCAGAGAAAAGAAGAAAATATAAATAAGAGAGTTTTACAAGAAGAACAATTACGTCAAGCTGTTTAATAGGCAAATGGAGGATTTCACATGTTAGAAAGTTTATTGTTTTTCTTCGCCGTCGGAGTTGCCTGTGAGCTTGCAGCAATTAATCGAAATGGTCGTAAAAAGATAAAACAACAAGCTGAGCTGATACAGCTTTTAAAAGAGTTGAAAGAAAGAAAAAATTAAAAAGACGACCGGGCATAGACGGTCGTCTTTTTCTATATAAAGGGGAAAGGGGACACAAAATTATACAAGCGTAGCAGCGTAAATGAAAGCAGTAAGAAGAAGAGAGCCGCTAGCTAATCCTAAAAAATCTAATTTGTTAAAAGTACTGTTATTCATAATACATTCTCCTTACTTGTTTAATGTAGAAGAAACAGCTTTTGCATCGAAAAGAGCTGATAATACCATGCCCATTGTATTTAAGAAATTGTTCGTTTTCATTTTGTTCATCATATTAATCCACTTCTTTTCGAATAATTGTTGCCCTGTTTCTGACTTAATTGTATGAAATATAGTAAGAAGTAACTATCGAATTAGCTTACAAGAAAATTACACTTTTGTAAGAATTGAAATTTAACAATTCATACTTAATTTTATTACCAACTCCTAAAACTTAGTGTTATAATTGTTATAAGGATATGATTATACTTCGGATGTTTAGAAAGGAACGAAACAAATGTATAAACCAATTACATTTTTGTTGAAATATATATTTAAAACAGCTGGAAAAGTAGAAGTACAAGGGAGAGAAAAGCTACCAGAAGGTGGACCGTATGTTGTTGCATGTACACATACAAGTTTTATGGATGTATTAATGTTAGCTACAGGGATGTATCCAACTCAAATTCATTACATGGCCAAAAAAGAATTATTTGAAGGGAAATTCAAAAAATGGTTCTTTAAAAATGTAAATGCATTCCCTGTAGATCGTGCGAACCCAGGACCAAGTACACTTAAAATTCCATCACGTTTATTAAAAGAAGGAAAGGTAGTAGGGATTTTTCCGAGTGGAACGAGATCAGCGGAAGATGTTTCATTAAAAGCGGGTGCTGTGACAATTGCGATGCGTTCTAATGTTCCGTTAGTACCAGCAGCTTATGTTGGTCCATCAAGTGTAAAAGAATTAATAAAGGGGAAAAAGGCACAATTGATTTTTGGAGATCCAATTCAAATTGAGGCTGGAGAACAAATAGATCGAAAAACCGCTATGAAAATGATGACAGATCAATTAAATGAGAAGTTTGAGGAGTTAAAAGAAGCTTTGCAATCAAATCAAAAATAAGAAAAGACGACCGGGCATAGACGGTCGTCTTTTCTATTACTATTTATAATAAAGGGGAAAGGGGACACAAAGTTATACAAGCGTAGCGGCGTAAATAAAAGCAGTAAGAAGAAGCGAGCCACTAGCTAGTCCTAAAAAATCTAATTTGTTAAAAGTGATGTTATTCATAATACATTCTCCTTGCTTGTTTAATGTAGAAGCAACAGCTTTTGCGTCGATAAGAGCGGAAAATACCATGCCCATTGTATTTAAGAAATTGTTTGTTTTCATTTTGTTCATCATATTAATCCGCTCCTTTTCGAATAGTTGTTACCCTGTTTCTGACTCAATTGTATGAAATGTTGCGGAAAGTCACTATCGAATTAGCTTACAGAAAAATTACACTTTTGTAAGAGAAACGAATGAAGGTGTAATGATAAGAAGATTTGACATATGTTCATGAGATTCATTAAGTTAAAGGTAGAGGTGAGTGTATGGCTAATATTAAAGATATTGCAAAGATGGCGGGAGTTTCAGTTACGACTGTTTCGAGAGTGTTGAATGATCACCCATATGTAAGTGAAGAAAAAAGAAAAGCGGTTATAGAGATAGTTGAGAAATTGAATTACTCGCAAAACGCAAATGCTGTTCATTTATCAAAAGGAAAAACGAATATTGTTGGTGTGATTTTACCGTATATTAATCATCCGTGTTTTGATGCGATGGTGAGCGGAATGATGGAGACTGCGTTAGCGCATAATTACAGGGTGCTACTTTGCCAAACGAATTATAATAAAAAAGAAGAAATGAAAAGTTTACATATGTTAAAAACAAAACAATTGGATGGTCTTATTATTTGTTCACGTGCAAATGATTGGGAAACGATAGAACCGTATGCTTCTTACGGCGCAATAATTGCTTGTGAAGACAATGATATTTCAAACATCTCAAGTGTATATACGAATCATTCAGCGGCCTTTCAATTAGGAATGGATTATTTGATTGAGAAAGGTTATAAAAAAATTGGTTATTGTACGGGAAGAAAATTAGGGCCGAGTAGTCAAAAGCGTTTTGATGTTTATAAACAGCAATTGCAATCTATAGACGAAGATGTTAATGAAGAATGGATTTTTACAGAATGTTTTACACTAGAAGATGGTGTGAAAGTAGCTCATAAGTTAAAAGAGATGCAGGATCTTCCTGAAGCATTAATAGTAGCAGGTGATGAGGTTGCGATTGGTGTTATGACAGAGGTTGAAAAATTAGGCATTCAAGTTCCTGAGGATTTAGCGATTATTGGCTTTGATAATCAACCTATCTCACAAGTGTTACAACTGACAACTATTGATCAAAATTTAAAGGAGATAGGGAAAACTGCTTTTGAAATGTTGCATAGAAAAGTGAATGACGAGAGTTCTGAACAAGAAAAGCTGGAAATTCCATATGAACTTGTGGAACGCTCTACAGTTTAATTTTAATCCGTTATGTGTATAATCGCATAACGGATTATTTTTTTTGAAATATCTTTGACAGGAAACGCGTTTCATACTTTATAAAGGAGTTAAACCGGTTTGTAATAATCCATGGATTCTTTTCAAGTGTTAATGCAATGAATAGAATTTGGAGGAATATGCATGAATGAACTTTTATCGAGTATGAAAAAGTATGTAGATGATGATGAAAAGATTCTGGCTTTTGTGGTAGGGATATTTGAGAAGGATAATTTTATATTATCGTATCAACATGGGGTTTTTGTTGCCACTACTAGACGTCTCCTTTTTTACGGGAAATTTCCGTACTATTCTTCAACATTTAAAGAGTATTCATATTTGCATATAGATAGCATAGATTTTCATCCGTATTTTGAATTTACTTGTAATCATGAAACCATTCGCGCTAAGTATATTCAGAAAGGGAATGTGGAGCAATTTGTCCGTGCAGTTAGAGTAAATATGAATAATTAATCACCCCTATGTTTAAACATAATATTTCAATTTTTAACAGGGAAAAAGCGGAATAAAAACCACTTCTAAACCTCTAGGAGATAGTGATACAATGTCAAATGGGGGGAGGGTATGAACTATGGTTAATCAACGTATAAAGGAAATAACACTAATTACAATTGGTTCATTATTATTCGCAATTGGTATTAATTACTTTGCAATTCCAAACCGTTTATCGGAAGGTGGAATTATTGGTTTAACGGTTGTTACGTACTACTTATTTGATTGGTCACCAGGAATTGTGAACTTTGCTATAAATGCAATTTTACTAGCTGTTGGTTATAAATTTTTTGATAAGAAAACAATGATTTATACAATTTTAGGGATTGTAGAAACATCTTTGTTTTTATACGTTACAGAACATATTGAGTATCATGTAAATAGTGATACATTATTAGCAGCTTTATTTGCTGGTTTATTTGTGGGTATTGGATTAGGCTGTATGTTCAAAGCCGGAGGTACATCGGGAGGATCAGCAATCTTAGCTCAGTTAGCAAATCAATATTTAGGTTGGAGCGTAGGTAAAGGCGTACTAATTATTGATATTGTTGTAATTGCTGGTTCTGTATTTATAATAGGGCAAGAAAAGGCAATGTATACACTTGTAGCTGTGTTCATCGGAGCGAAGGTGATTGATTTCATTGTAGAAGGAATGGATACAAAAACGGCTGTTACGATTATTTCGAATCAACCAGATTTAATTCGTGAGGCTATTACGAAAAATATGACACGCGGTGTTACTGTATTAGAAGGGCGCGGCGGATATACTGGTAAAAATAAAGAAGTTTTATATGTTGTTATTAATAAACAAGAGCTTGTTAAGTTAAAACAAGTTATTAGCCGGGTAGATGAAGATGCTTTCGTTGTTATACATGATGTACGTGATGTACTTGGCGGTGGCTTTAAAGCAAGCTAAAAGGTGAACGAGTAAATTCGTTCACCTTTTTTAATTCTTACAAAAATGTAAGTGTAATGTAATGAGATTCAATAGTAGATTTTATTCCCCCTTTTTAAAATGGATGTATATATATCCTGCAGAGGAGGAATGTTTATTATGAAGAAAAAAATGATCACTACTATAATAGCGATGATAGTAATAGTAGTAATGTTACTGCCTACGAAACTTGGACCGGTTATCGATAAATATAATCCATTTTATAAGACGAAAGAATACTATACGGTTGTGAATACAATTGGTCAGCATATTGGTGATGAGTGGTATGAATATGAATTTATTGCATTCGATGAACGTGGTAGAGAGCAGAAAATAAAGAAAACGGTTAAGCATATGTTAAAGAGAGATGAAGCATTAAAGGTTTTTGCAAAAGGACGTTACGGTGAATCGATTGAAGAGATTGAGGTTGCAAATATTCCTATAAATGCGAAGAGCAAACTTTTAACGATGAGATAGTAAAATATACCCCCAGCTATTTTTTGTCGAAAATAAAAATACTGGGTAAGGGTATTTTTGAGATTAACAAAAAAGCCTTAGTACATATAGACTAAGGCTTTTTTATTATATAAAGGGGAAGGGGGTACATTGTAGTAGCATAGGTGAAAGGTATAAGAAGAGTAGCTACTAGCAATGTAATTTGGTTATGTGAGTGTTCTTCTTATTTGGCTTACTTTCTAACGTTATTGTACGAAATATAAGTAAGGGGAACTATCGAATTACATTACACATAACTTACAAACATGTAAGCCTTCTGTAATGTAATTCGATAGTTAAAAGATAGTAATTTTCATATAGTATAACTAGAAAGTCTCAATGTATTACTTTCTGTTTGTAATGAAGAATGAAAATCCAACTAATTTTTAATAATCCTCATCTGAATAAAGATGGGGATCTTTTTTAAAACCTTACAACATTGTAAGGTTTACGTAAGTTAATTCGATAGTAAATTTGTCATATTTTTTGCATAATAGATACAGATAGAAAAATAATTAGGGATCTAGTAAGAAGGGAGAAAAATGGGATGCGTAAAGAAGAAGTAGTGAAGTTACCAATTAAAGATTTCTGTAGCTACTTTACTGTTGCCGTAGTGTGTATTGGATTATTTGATATCATAACAAACTTAATTGTTAAATAATATAGATGCTAAAACAAGAAAGGAAGTCCTTTCTTGTTTTTTTTATGGGGGCATAAAGATGAAATGGATTGATAGTCATATACATGTTGATCAATATAAGGATGAAGAGAAGAGCAGATTACTAAAAGAGGTGGAAAATAGTAATGAAATAAAGGGGCTTATTGCAGTATCTATAAATTATCACTCTTGTAAGGAAACGTTATCTTTAGCGAAGAAGTATCCTTTTATATATCCAGCGATAGGGTTTCATCCAGAGCAACAGATTCATAAAGAGGAGTGTGAACAGATTTATCAACTTATTGAACAGAACGCAGAGGGAATTGTTGCGATTGGTGAAGTAGGTTTGCCCTATTATTTGAGAAAAGAAGATGAAAGGATTGCTGCAGATCCATACATAGCTGTATTGAAAAAATTTATAGAACTAGCTAGTAAGTATAATTTGCCGATTGTATTACACGTAGTTTATGAAGATGCTGACATTGTATGTGATTTGCTAGAGAAATATAAAGTTTCACGTGCACACTTCCATTGGTTTAAAGGAAGCGATGAAACAAT
Source organism: Bacillus sp. AFS012607 (assembly GCF_002558005.1). Taxonomy (NCBI): domain Bacteria; kingdom Bacillati; phylum Bacillota; class Bacilli; order Caryophanales; family Bacillaceae; genus Bacillus; species Bacillus sp. AFS012607. The sequence goes on along the minus strand of NZ_NTVM01000041.1, from coordinate 14,453 downwards.
GAAACGGATGATGAGAAATGGTTATTATATTTCGATTACACCGGATGTTTTACATAAGGAGAAGATTAGAAAAATCGTTTCGTATTATCCGCTTGAATATATGATGGTAGAAACAGATGGACCGTGGGGATTTCAAGAGGGTGTTATAACGCATCCAAGAATGATTCGAGAGGTATTAAAGGAAATTAGTTCTATAAAAAACATATCCATCGATAAGGTCGCAGAAACAATATATGAAAATACAAGTCGATTTTATTTGAAAGGATAGGAGAATTATAGTTTTAATCATGTAACGGAAAAAGTAAAAGTTGAATTTATTTAATAAAATGCCACGGTTTGATATAGGACAAAAAACCACCAAGCGTTCCGCTCGGTGGTTTTGTATTAGGATTCTAATTTTTTCGCGCGTTTTAATAATAAAAGAAAGACAATAATAACGAATCCTAGTATAAGGAAGAAGCCATATTGCTTTATATAATCAATTATGTCATTTGCACTTGTTGGTTTTTTAACGTGAATGCCTTCTTTATTCGTAGTAATATGAATATCTTTCATTTTTACTTCATTCTTTTCCTTTTGTAAATCAATCCATTCTATATTTGGAATACTTTCTAGATCCTTTAACACTTCTTTTAATGGTTTCACACCTAAGTAAGGATGATAGAATGCTCCAATAATCCCATCGGATAATTTAGCAACAGATAAAGCATTTTCTTTCATTTTAGCAATAGCTTGTGGCTTATCTTCTTCAATAAAACCGACTGTTTCAGGCATTAATTTCATTCCATGTAGAAATGATGGTGTACTTCTATATGCTGGAGAGTGCATGGATTTCCAAGTTGTATCACTTAACTGTAGTTGTCCTACATAAGTTGAAAAGTATCTTGATAATATTTCATACCCTTTTTGAGACATTGTGTAATGAGGTGCTTCAAAGGCGACAGGATATAGTTTAGCATCTACAAGTTCTTGAATCCCCTTTTCGATATGATCTGTCGTATATTTTTCCTCAAACTCTTCCCCCTTTTTTACATATTGGTTATATGACTCTATATTTGGAAATTCATCTTTTGTCTTCGGTTTTTCATGTTTCGGTTGGCGAATTGGTTGATCCGTCTTTACGTCCCAAAATTCAAAACCTTCCCCAGTTTCACTATCATAAAATTGATGAGTGTAACCATGCATAATAATCGCTGCGCCATCATCTTGCATAGAGCGTAAAAGATCGACTAGTTCGGGTTTATCTTTTAAATGTAGTGTTTTACCTGTATCTGGATCTGTATATACAGGAATAACAGTGATCATGTAAGGAATCTTCTTCTCTTTTAGTAATTCAGCAATTTCTTTCAATTGATTTATATCTGCTGCTGGGTGAACATCCTCAAGACGTAAATAAGCTAATTTTTTATTTGTTTCGGGTTTTTGCTGAAAATAAGAAAATAGGCTTTCGCCAATATAATAAGATATCCAATCAAAGAGGTTAGAAGTTGCTACATAATAAGAATTATTTTGCTGTACAATTAATGGATAAGTATTATTTCCTCTTAAAGCATGGGCGAGAATTGTTCCATTTGTGTCAAGTTGTTTAATTTTTCTTTCTTCTTCTAATATATTCTTTAGTTTACGTGTTGGATATTCAATTGTATCAGAGTTTATATCTTCATTTTTAAGTGTGATAAATGAAAAACGATTAGATAACTGTTCTATATTTTGACCTAAAACTAGTAATGGTCCTGGGAATCCTTCTAGAAATTTCTTTGCTTCAGTAGAAAGTTCTTCTTGTTTTTCACTCATGTAAATAACATGTGTATACGAAGATTTATCAGTTATTTCAGCTAACTGTTTTATGTTTTTAATTGTTATATTATTAGTGAAATGTCCTACTTGTGTATTAAGTATTTGGATATCACTTGTAATTTGATCATCGTTTGAACTGTATAAAATAAGGGTTTTTGGTTGTTCGGTTTTTTGTGCGGAAATAGGGACAGGAATTAATAGTAGTAAACTAAATAAGAGTAACAGCCATTTTTTCATATTATTATTCTCCTAGTTTATATTTAGAATTCAATTTACAATTATATACAATAAATGCGTTATAGTCTATGAAAGTTACATTTTTGCACGTATTTACCAGCTGTTTTTTCACAAAATCGGTCTAAAGCATGATGATAATACGTATAGTTATTTGCTATGATAAAAGAGTAGTAGAATGTAGGTAATTGTAAAGGGAAGGCTGAAAGGGGACAAATTTCAGCGGAGAAAGAGGTAGAGGTAGTGAAGAAATTCTTTGTAGGATTTTTAGTTGTTCTTGGAGTATATTTATATTTCCAAGGAAAGTCTGAAGGAATGGATAAGCTAGTGAATGGAACAAGCTATGTTGATTCAGAAGAAGCAAAACAGATGAAACAAATCATTATAGAGGAAGCGAAGAAAGTAAATCTTCCGGAATGGATACCTCTTGCAATTGCTGAGCATGAAAGTCGATTAAATCCAAGAAGTGTTGGAGATAATGGAACTTCATTCGGATTGTTTCAACTACACCGCGGCGGCGGGCTTGCACCAGAACATTTAACTGATGATGAGCTGAAAGATCCACGTACAAATGCGCAAATTGCAATGCCGCATTTAATGAAAGGATATAAGCGTGGGGTGCAAAAAGGTTTGACTGATTTTGCATTACTGAAATATATAGCGAATACATCTGGATGGCCAGGGAATTTAGGGCCAGAGTGGACGGATAATAACATGAAGTATAACATCGGATTAGAAGATGTGTACTATCGAAATAAAGGTGTAATTAAAGAGTAGGTTTTGATACCTACTCTATTTTTTTTTGATAATCGTTTCATTTTGTGAAATACTCCGCTAGTTGTATTTTTACGTATTCTAGTTTTGTGGAAACTTGAGGTATTTTATATCCTACATACAGCGGTGAAACGACAAACCTAGGAACAACTTTACAAATGATTTTTCCATTTAAGTAATAGAAGAATAAGTTATAACTACTGCATCCTTTATGGAAATCTGTCAGTATGTAACGTACAGTTTGCTGAATGTAATTTGCCATGTCATCTATATATGAAATATTATCAATGATTATATTGAATTCAGTGAAGCCAATAATGGGACGCTCTGAAATATTAAGCTCAATGCGTTCATTTTTTTGAACAATTACCCCTTGGAAATTTTCTTCTTCAATATTTTCAAGATAATCTACATATTTCATTCCGATAATTTGCATGTGTGCATGATGCAAACTTCCACCTGAAAATGGACCGTGATTTTTGTATAAAATTACAGATGCGAACTCTTCTTTCTTCTGTAAGTGTAACCAATGTTGAATAGAAAATTGCATTAATTTCCGCATATGTTCTTCTGTATATGTTGCGATATGATCTTCGCAATTATCGGTTTCAATTAACACTGTTTGAAATGTATCTTGTAATGTAGGAAATTTATTTTTTAACCAAATAATAGAACCATCAGTTGCTAAAATATCCGTTAAATGTTCTGTATCGCAAAATGGACATGCAGCGCTTCTATTACGAATACTTTCTGGTTTTTGTTTACCGATATCGTTTAAAAAATATAGTTGTTGTGTATCCATTTATATATATGCCCCTTTAAAATATGTGTAAAAATCCCGCTTAATACATTCGGGAAAAGGAGAAGGAAATCCTCTAAAGGAATATGGGGAAAAATAAAAGACAAGATATCCTCATTACGATAGGGTACCTTGTCTTTTATTTTTTCTCTAATAGTGTGTATGGATAATATAGAACATTTTCAGTATTTTTCTTTTTTCTATTTTTTATTGTGTATAAGGTAATTGCTGTGCTTGCAATTATAATAATGGCTTTCTTCATATTCATATACCCCTTTTTATTGTTGGTTTAATTCTTGGCTAACTGCTTTTGCATCGACCAAAGCGTGTAAAATCATTTTTACCATGTTCATCATATTTCTTCACTCCTTTTTATAGTTCATTTAGTTCTTTTACAACTGCTTGTCCGTTCACTAATACCTCAAAGATTGCTTTTACGATTTCTTTTATCATGTTTGTTTCCTCCTTTTGTTTGTCTCTCTTGTTTACATCTTTATTGTATAGGGAGGCATCTTTTCGTACTATCGCTTTCCATTACGTGAACATAACAGTTTTGTAAGATTTGATGTCACTCATTGAAATGTTTAGTCTATCTTCATTATTTTCAGAAAAATGACTATTCAAACATGAAATAGGGAAGTATAATAAAGAAGTAAGTATTAAATTCCGTACGAAAGGGGTGAATGAGATGAAACGTTCTTTAGCTGCACGTGCCAAATTTTTAGATTTTATCTATTTTTGTCGTGCGATTTTTCATGATGTAGTTGTTAACGGGATACGTATGCCCTTTTTTAACAATTGCATAGTGACTATTGAACGATAGGAATCTCTTCACCCATTTTTAATAAACGTGTGAAAAGGGAGCTATTTGGCTTCCTTTTTCTATGCCGAAAACCATGGGGAATGTTTCTTTCTCATGGTTTTTTATATTGAAAGGAGTACGGAAAATGACTATTTGTAGTGTAAATAATGTAACGAAATCTTTTGGTGGAAACATCATATTTGAAAATATATCGCTTGAAATAAAGAATGGTGAACGTGTTGGGTTAGTTGGTCGTAACGGTAGTGGGAAGACAACAATCTTTGGGCTTCTAACGGGAATGGAGAGTTTGGATGCAGGAGCTATCCATATGAAGAAAGGTACACGTATTGGTCATGTCGCACAAATTCCGAAGTTTGATGAGGCCATGACTGTATATGATGTATTGAGTTCCGCTTTTAAAGTAGAAAAGGAATTAGAAAAAGAAATGCATGCTCTAGAAAAAAATATGGCAGAAGAGCAGGAACAATCTTCTTTGCAAAAGCTAATGGAGAGATACGGAGTAATTCAAGAAAAGTTTGCGTTCCTTGGTGGTTATGAAATAGAAGCAAATATAATGAAGGTAGCAAATGGCTTACAAGTGACAGACTTATTTTCAAGAGTATTTACGGAATTAAGTGGAGGAGAACAGACGAAAGTAAGCCTTGCATATATGCTATTGCAGAAACCAGATTTACTTCTATTAGATGAGCCAACAAATCATTTAGATTTATTTGCAGTTGAATGGTTAGAGCAATTTTTAAAAGAATACACTGGAACAGTTATGGTTATTTCACATGATCGTTATTTCCTTGATGAAGTTGTAACGAAAATTTTTGATTTGGAAGATGGAGAGATTCACGTGTACCATACGAATTATTCTCAGTTCGTTGAGGAGAAGGAAGAAAGATTACTTCAAGAGTTTCAAGCTTATCAAGAGCAGCAAAAGAAAATAAAGAAAATGAAAGAAGCAATTAAGCGTCTACGTGAATGGGCAAATCAAGCGAACCCTCCGAATGAAGGATTGCATAAAAGAGCGAGAAATATGGAACGTGCGTTAGAACGTATAGAGAAATTAAAGAGGCCAATCTTAGAACGAAAACAGATGGGTCTTCAGTTTGAAGGGCAAGAGAGAAGCGGTAAAGATGTTGTTGTAATGAAAGAAGTGAGCAAAGGTTTTGCTGGCCGACCTTTATTTGAACAAGCGAATTTACATGTTCGTTTTCAAGAGCGTGCTGCTATCGTTGGTCGCAACGGCACAGGGAAGACCACTTTACTAAAATTACTATTAAAAGAAATGGAACCAGAAGCTGGCGCAATTAGGGTTGGTAGTAGTGTGAAAATCGGTTATTTATCACAGCATACGTATGAAAATATGAAGAGTAATGTATTGGAAGCATTCAGGGAGAATGTGGCTGTAACAGAGGGAGAAGCAAGACATATATTAGCTAAGTTTTTATTTTATGGTCCAGCAGTATTTAAGAAAGTAACGCAACTTAGTGGTGGAGAAAAAATGAGGTTAAGACTTGCGCAACTTATGTATCAAGACATCAATTTTCTAATTTTAGATGAGCCGACAAACCATCTTGATATTGAATCAAGAGAAGTTTTAGAGGAAGCCCTTGAGCAATATAACGGGACGATTTTAGCTGTTTCACACGATCGATATTTTTTAAATAAGTTATTTGAAAAGACGTACTGGATTGATGAATGTAAATTATTTGAGTTTGCAGGAAACTATGCATGGGCTCGTCAAAAGTGGGAAGAAAAGCTTGAGAAGCAAGTAATAAAGCAGAAACGCCAAGGAAAAAAAAGTGTTGAAACGGTTCCTGTAAAAGAGAAAGAAGCTAGGAATCTTGAAGAGATTGAAAACGAGTTAATGCATGTAGAAGAAGATGTATATGCAATAGAATGTGAAATGGAACATGTAGCTGATGTTGAAAGACTTGAAAAATTATATGAGGAAAAAACGAAGAAAGAGTTGTTACGAGCAGAGTTATATAATGAATTAGAGAATATTGTGGAGTAATGAGTAGAAAGCCACTTCCTTTCAGTTTTGCTGGAGGAAGTGGCTTTTTTCATAATGATATTTGGCTTTAAAGGTTAAATAAAGCGATGTGTTTCACGTGAAACAGTAACTTAGATAAATTCGTGTTCCTCAATTTGCATAGCTTGTGAAACATATGAAATGATAAGGTGAAAAATAAATGTCATTAGTGGTTTTTCGATAGGAGTAATTACAAAAACAAAGGCTAATTATTTCCCGAGAGATAAAGTGAGACTTTAATCAGTCCTCACGAATCGGGCTTTTACGGGCAGCACGCCCCCCACCTAACTTCTTTGCTTTCGCTGAATTTTGAGGTGAGGGTCTTACTGACCGGAAAATAGTGGGATAAATATGTGTAAAAGAGACTAGTGAATGAAAACGAAAAGAGAGCAAAGTTACAGCTTTACGCGCTGAACTCTGCTCTCTTTTTGCGTGGTATCTTCTCTCGTTGAAATTATAATAGCGATCCCGAGCATGATAAAAAAAGCTAAAAAGAGGACGAACTTTGGGAAGAACGGGAATAGTAATAGCGCCCCGACTATCATAATTGTTAATAATACGTAGTGCAGGACGTATTGGAATAGGTTGTCCATATTTTCGCCCCCTTTTTGGTAATTGGTTATTAGTATTCTATGTTTCATGCTGAAGAAATAGAAGTAGATTTTTAAGTTTTTAATACGAATTATAGCTGAGTTTTCTTAAAGTATAAGGATAGAGTGATAATTTTGGAAAAATTCTCAAAATATTTATTTAGAAAGAATTGACAAAATATACTGAACGATATAAGCTAATAACCATAAAGTCTACCGGAAAGGTCGGAATAAGATTGTTACCCCTCAAAAACATCTATTTTTTTTCTGATTAAAACCGACTTTTCCGATTGGCTATAAATGTGCTGTGGGAGGCATACATAAGCTAATAAGTTCAAAGGGTATAACTATTAAACAGTTAGGGTGGGGACAATGAAGAAAAAGACAAAAAAATGGGCTGGTGTATTTTCAGTATTACTTAGTAGTTCGCTTGTGTTATCTGCTTGTGGGGGACAGGAGGATACGGCTTCTACAGAACCGGTTAAACAGCAGGATTTAAAAAATGTGAAAATTGAAAAGATCGCTGCGACAGATAAAACGAAAGTGCCAGACAAAGCGAAGAATAGAAAAGATACGTTAGTAGTTGGTATTAGTAAGCCAGGCGGCGTATTTTTACCATACTTCCAACAAAATGGTTGGGATGGAAACGTAACTTCAGTTATTTTTGCATCTCTCGTATCAACCGATAAACAAGGGAAACCAATTCCAGAATTAGCTGAGAAGTGGGACGTTTCTTCTGATCAGTTAACATATACATTCCATTTACGTAAAGATTTGAAATTTAGTGATGGATCGCCATTAACGGCGGATGATGTAGCTTTCACATTGACGCTTTTACATGATAAGGCATATGAGGGTGAAGTAGATATCTCTCAATATGCGGTTAAAGGTGGTAAAGAATATAAAGAAGGAAAAGCAACTTCAATTGAAGGTATTCAAGTTGTTGATCCACAAACAATTAAAATTACAACTGAAAAAGTGAATTCACAAGCTATATTTGTTTTAGGAGGTACAGTACTATCAAAAGCTTATTATGGAAAAGATTATAAGCAAAATACAAGCTTAGATTACTTAAAAGATTTATATGGAAAGCCATTAGCTGCGGGTCCATATAAATTTGAAAAGTATATTCCAGGTCAAGAAGTTCGTTTTGTAGCAAACGAAAATTATTATGCGGGTAAACCAAAAATTCAAAACTTCATTTATAAAATTACTTCTGGTGATACGAAGCTTCAGTTGTTCCAAACAGGAGAAGTTGACCATACTGGCTTAGGTACTGGTGATGAGGTTCTTGAACAGGCTAAGGCTTTAGAATTCGCAAATATCCAAATCGAAACAGCACCGTCATATAGTTATATTTATATGAATAATAATAAGCCTTACTTAAAGGATAAAAAGGTTCGCCAAGCACTTATTTACGGATTAGACCGCAAAAAATATGTTGATACAGCGTTAAAAGGGTACGGTACAGTAGCCAATGTACCAATTCATCCAACTTCTTGGGCTTATACGGAAGAAGGAGTTAATAAATACGAATACGATAAAGAAAAAGCGAAAAAATTATTAGATGAAGCAGGGTGGAAAGTTGGTTCGGATGGAATTCGTGAAAAAGATGGTCAAAAATTAAAACTTTCTTATTTCGGTCCAAGTTCGGCTAAAGATAGTGATTTATTAATTCCGATTGCGAAAGAGAATTATAAAGAAATAGGTGTAGAGTTTAATCCTGAATTTATGGACTTTAATACGATGCTTTCTAAGGTAAACAAAGGGGATTATGATTTAGCTTCTGTTTCGACACCGATTACAAGTGACCCGAGTGAAACAGCTGGTGAATATTTGTCTACTGCAAATGAAACTAGTCTTGGTTATAAGAATGCAAAAGTAGATGAGCTAATTCAAAAAGGTATTGAAACTGTAGATATCGAAAAGCGTAAACCTATTTATAAAGAATTGTATAAAGAATTAAGTGATGATCCACCAGTAATTCTATTAAACTACCGTAGAACAATTACTGGTTATAACGGGAATATAAAAGGAATTGATCCTGAAAAGTACAACAGTATTAGTGCAAACTTACCAGTATTATCATTTGAAAAATAACGATAAGAATGTATAAGTAGAAGACATTTTTTCATTCGGTTAGTAATGTGCCGCTTTGAAAAAATGTTCTTCTATTTTAAGCATAAGATTGGAGAGAAAAAGGGTGAAAACATATATTGTTCGTAGGTTGTTACAAATGATTCCTACACTGCTTGGTACATCAATTATTATCTTCGTCCTGTTCGCACTTCTTCCTGGGGATTATATTGATTCAAATCCGAAAATTACACCGGAAAGAGCAGCTGAACTGAGGGAATTATATGGGTTGAACAAACCGATTGTTGAGCGTTATTTTCATTGGTTAGGTAATGCATTGCAAGGGGACTTTGGCTTCTCGCTTCAATATCAAGAGCCTGTAACGTCATTATTAAATAAATTTATTTGGAATTCTTTTAGTGTAGCAATTATTGCATTGTTTTTTATTTGGCTAATTGCACTTATTATCGGTGTATTCTCGGCGACGAAGCAACATTCTTTGTTCGATAAACTTGTAACAATCGGTGTTTTTGCAGCAATGTCATTCCCTTCATTCTTTATCGGTTTGTTTTTAATTAAGGTGTTTGCGGTTGACTTTAAGTTATTACCGATAGGTGGAATGATTGATGTTGGCAGTAATTCAACAGGATTTGCTTACGTGATAGAAGTTGCAAAACATATGATTTTACCAGTATTTATTTTGACACTTCTTGGGGTCGGCTCGCTAACTCGTTATTTTAGAACAAGTATGTTAGAGGTTGTAAGACAAGATTACATACGAACAGCAAGAGCGAAAGGTTTGAAGGAGAAGACGGTTATTTATAAGCATGCATTAAAAAATGCAATTTTACCGGCAATTACGTTATTAGCATTTGAATTACCTGGCTTGTTTTCTGGGGCAATTATTATTGAACAAATTTTTAACTGGCCAGGGATTGGTAATATTCAATTAGAAGCATTAAATTTCCGTGACTATACAGTATTGATGGCATTTACGATGTTTCTTTCTTGTTTAACAATCGTTTCAAACTTTTTAGCAGATATCGTATATGCAGTTGTTGATCCACGAATTCGGTTGAAGTAAGGTGGGGAAAGAAATGGAGACTGTTACAGTAATTACAGAAAAAAAAGAAAAAAAGAGAAGAAACGCATCATCACCATGGCGACAAGCTTTTAAAAAGATAAAGAAAAATAAGATGGCACTTGTAGGGTTTTATGCATTAATTTTTATGTTTTTATTTTGTTTTATCGGTCCGTTCTTTTCTCCATATGCATCAGGAAAAATACAAGTTGCGCTCATTAACAAACCACCTAGTTTTTCTCATTGGCTTGGTACAGATCAATTAGGAAGAGACATTTTAACAAGGCTTATGCAAGCGGGACGTATTTCATTAACCATTGGTTTAGCTTCAATGGTTTTATCAGTTATACTTGGAGCTTTATTAGGAGCGATTGCAGGTTTTTATCGTGGTATTGTGGACAATATTATTATGCGGCTTGCAGATATTTTAATGTCGATGCCAGGATTACCGTTACTTATTATAATGGGTGCGATTTTATCAGAGTGGAAAGTACCGTCTGATTATCGGTTGTATGTCATTATGATTATTTTAAGTTTAGTAGGTTGGCCAGGGCTTGCACGCCTTGTAAGAGGGCAAATTTTATCACTTAGGGAGCAAGCATTTATGCAAGCTGCTGATGTGTTAGGAATAAAAGATTACCGGAAAATTATATATCACTTAATACCTAATGTTTTACCCATTTTAATTGTCGTATCTACATTAGGTGTTGCAGGTTCTATTTTGGGAGAATCCGCGCTAAGCTACTTAGGTCTCGGCGTCGTCCCACCTACACCATCATGGGGGAATATGATTAGCGCAGCTAACTCATTAATTGATTTTCAAAAGCGTCCGTGGTTATGGATTCCTCCTGGTTTCGCAATCTTTATAACAGTTGTATCCATTAATTTACTTGGTGATGCACTTCGTGATGCGTTAGATCCAAAGATGAGACGGTAGGTGAGAGAATATGAGTAAAGCGGTAGTAGAGCTGAAAGACTTACAAACACACTTTCAAACGGAGGAAGGAACAGTAAAGGCTGTAAATCATGTTAGTTTTGCTGTTCGAGAAGGTGAAACTGTTTGTGTTGTAGGTGAATCAGGTTGCGGGAAAAGTGTAACAGCTTTATCTATTATGGGGCTTATTGCTGAATCAGGTAGTGTAGTAGGCGGAGATATTCTATATGAGGGAAAAAGTCTTTTAGGAATGAAAGAGAAAGAGCTTCGTAGTTTACGAGGTAATGATATTGCGATGATTTTCCAAGAACCGATGACATCGCTGAATCCGGTCTTCACTGTAGGGGAACAAATTGTAGAGACGTTAAGGGAGCATGAACTGCTTAGTAAAAATGAAGCATATAAGAAGGCTATTGAATTAATTCGTAAAGTTGGCATAGCTCGTGCGGATGAAATCGTCCATTCTTATCCACATGAACTGAGTGGTGGTATGTTACAACGTATTATGATTGCTGTTGCGCTTAGTTGTAATCCTAAGTTATTAATTGCTGATGAACCGACAACGGCTCTTGATGTTACGATCCAAGCTCAAATATTAGACTTATTAAGACAAGTAAAAGAAGAGTTTAAAACATCCATTTTACTAATTACACATGATTTAGGCGTCGTAGCAGAAATGGCTGATTACGTTGTTGTTATGTATGGCGGGAAAGTTATTGAAGAAGGCCCAGTACTAGAGATATTCCAAAATCCGAAACACCCGTATACGAAAGGCTTGTTGAAATCAAAACCAGTGATGGGAAAACGAATAGATAAACTATATTCTATTCCAGGGCAAGTTCCTAATTTAGTTGGTTTGGATGAGTTTTGCTACTTTAGCGGGCGTTGTGAGCATTGTATGGAAATATGTGAAAAAGAAGTCCCAAATCTAAATGTAAATGATGAAAATCATAAAGTAGCTTGCTGGTTATATGAGGAGCGTGCGGAGCAATGAGTGAACCATTATTAGAGGTAAAAAACCTAAAGACATATTTTCCAATTAAAGGTGGCATATTTAGTAGAACGATCGGACATGTAAAAGCAGTTGATGGAGTAAGTTTTACTATTAATAAAGGCGAAGTGTTTGGTCTCGTTGGCGAATCAGGGAGCGGAAAAACAACGATAGGAAAAACAATTTTACGTCTCGTTCAAAAAACAGAGGGGGAAGTGAAGTTTAAAGGGAAAGATGTTCATTCTTTATCCAAGGATGAATTGAGAAAACATCGCCCTAATATGCAGCTCGTTTTCCAAGATCCATTTAGCTCATTAAATCCGAGAATGAGAATTGGAGAAGCACTTGGAGAGCCGATGTTGGCCCACGGATTAGCGACGAAAGAAAAGGTTCGTGAAAAGGTAATTGAAGTATTGGAGTTATGTGGCTTAGCTCCTTATCATATTGACAGGTATCCCCATGAGTTTTCTGGTGGACAACGTCAACGTATCGTAATAGCAAGAGCTATGGTATTAAATCCAGAATTCATTGTAGCTGATGAACCTGTGGCGGCACTAGATGTATCTATCCAAGCACAAATTATTAATTTATTTAGTGAGTTACAGGAGAAAAAGGGATTATCTTATTTATTCATTTCACATGATTTGAGTGTAGTAGAACATTTATGTACGAAAATCGGAATTATGTATTTAGGTACGATTGTGGAGACGGCGCCGCGTGATGAGTTATTTACCAATCCGCTACATCCGTATACAAAAGCATTGTTATCAGCCGTTCCAATACCAGATCCAACAGTGAAGCGAGAGCGAATTATACTAGAAGGGGATATTCCAAGTCCAGCAAATCCACCTTCAGGTTGTCGTTTTCATACACGTTGCCCGTTTGCAACAGATGTTTGTAAAAAAACAATACCAGAATTTCGTAATGTTGGTGATGATCATTTTGTTTCTTGTCATCATGTATAAAAAAAGGACTCTTTCAAATGGAAAGAGTCCTTTTTTTATTTACTAGATGAAGTTTGTTTCAATACAAATTGCTCGATTGCGTGAGCAACACCATGTTCATTGTTTGTTAATGTTACAACATCACATAGTTTTTTTACATCTTCTTCAGCGTTGCCCATTGCAACAGATAAGCCTGCTACTTCTAACATTGGTACATCATTAAAATTATCACCAATAGCAACTGTATCTTCAATAGGAATATTAAAATGAGCTGCCATCTGCTGTAGCCCGTTTCCTTTATGTCCATTCTTATCCATAATTTCTAAGTTAGTAGGAGCTGATGCTGTAACCATAATATCAGCGTCTTCTTGTAACACGCTTAATAGCTGTGCGCGATGCGCTGCATTAAATGTTGAAATGAAGAATTTAGATATTTCTAGTTCTTGGTTATTTACAACATCTTCTATTTTTTTGAAATCAGTAATTAAGTTCGATTTCTTTTGCTTTTCTGTAATTCGTTCAAGTTCCTCTAATGTAACATCGAGCGCCTGCTTATTTTCTTCGAACGCTTGCATCACTTGATCTTGCCATGTATATGGAGAATAAACTCCTTTATTTGTATATAACTTATATGGGAAACTTTCAGATTCTAGTAATTTTGCAAGTTTGTACACTTTGTCGTTTTGTATACAACGCGAGTTAATTACTTTTCCATCCACATAAACAATGGCCCCATTGCTTGCTCCGACTGGAAGAGATAATTTATATTCTTCCAATAGCTTTAAAGCATCCTCTTTCGCACGACCAGAACAAATCATTACAATATGACCAGCTTCTTGTGCAGTTTGGATTGCTTGTAGGTTTTCTTTGGAGATTTCAAGATTAGATGATAGTAGTGTACCATCCATATCTAATGCGATTAATTTCAAAATGACCACCTCTTTGTTTTTATTATACATAGTTATATAGAGGAAACATATAAACTTATCTTGGAAAGACGGTATTTTATCTCATATTAAAAGTAAGTAAAGATTAGATAGGTTTAGTGTCACTAAATAAACTGTTTGTAACAAAAATAGAGAGGAGTATGACTATATTTCACTTTATGACTGTAATATTACATGAATGTTACAAACGTGAGCTTAGTGAAAAGTGCATTAAATAAAGGTTTTTGGGGATTATTATAAAAAAACGTAAAAAAAGTGTAATAAATTTCACGTTATTATATTGCAACGTAACAATAGTTATGTTACATTAACGTTACAAACGTTACGTTATCAAATTTAATGTAACGTTAACATAAAAACTATGAAATAAACATTTCTTAGAAATTACATATAGATAACTTATGAAAAGGGAGGATAAATGATATGAAAGAGCAAGTATT
>NZ_NTVM01000040.1:0-5076 GCF_002558005.1 Bacillus sp. AFS012607 | reverse complement strand
TTTAAATTGAATAATAAAAAGTTCTTATGGAACATTCAAAACGTACAAAAAGGTAAAGATGTACGGCTAGCTTTAGACTCTGAGTTGCAGCAAAAGGCAGAAGAAGCATTAAGATCGCAAATTAAGAAAACACCTGATGCTAAAGCTGGTTATGCTGTAGTGAGCGATGCAAAAACTGGCGCGATTTTAACTATGGTCAACTCGGCAGTTTTTGATCCAAATATATTAAATACACATGTATCTTCTAGAAAAGAAAATATTAAATCTCTTTCGCAAAATAAAGCAATTCAAAAATTAAAGTATGGTGAATCTTATGTAAATATGGCTTCTACTATAAAACCACTTACTATTTTAATTGGATTAAACGAAAAGCTTTTCCAACCCGAAGATACTTATTTAGATAAAGGTACTTTTCAGTATGATAGTCAAAATAACATTACGAATGCGCCTGGAACACCAACAGGGGAGATTACACCGAGGCAGGCTATCATTAATTCATCTAACACATTTATGACAGCAAAAGTAGCTCTGCCCTTATTCAACCAAAATAATGGAAATATAGAAAAAGTGGCCCATATATGGACAGATTATTTAATGCAATTCGGCCTACGTTCTAAAACCGGGATTGATTTGCCCTTTGAAGAAGACGGACAATATGAATTTCAGCCATCTAATAAATTTGAAAATGGGATTTCAGCTTTATTAAATGCCTCTTGGGGAGGAAATGAAGTGCATACTCCTCTTCAACTCGCTCAATATGCAGCAACTTTGGCAAGTAAAGGCGACAAATATAAACCTCAAATCGTAAGTGCGATTATTGGTCAAGATGGTAAGGAAACCAAAAAGTTTGAACCCATTTTAGAAAGTTCAAATCGTTACCCGATGAACTTTTGGAGTGTCGTGCACGGTGGAATGAGTCAAAATATAGAGGAGATTAAAAATTTACCCTTTCATGTCGCAGGTAAAACGGGTAGTACAGGTTCTCCGAATAAGCAAGAAAGAATGATAAATCATTCTCTTTTCATTGCATATGCTCCTACCGAAGATCCACAAATCGCCATTTCTGTCGTTATTCCTGGTAGTAATCCAGAAAAAAACATCGCTGCTCTCGTTACATCAGAAATTTTAGAGTCCTGGCATACACTTCAAAAAGAAAATAATAACAAAGAGGAAGGTTCATTAAAGTGAACCTTCCTCTTTTACCATATAGAATCTACACCTATTATTTTCCATACACCTTCATGATCCTTTTCGAACAAGAATGAATATTTAATATCCGTTAAAACATACTCTTTTTGTACATACCCAGTATTGCCGTTAAATGTCGATATTTTTATATATCCATCATTCTGCACTTTTTCTGGAATCCAAGCTTTTACCACCTCATTAGATACTTCATATAAAACTTGTGATTCTCGTTTTGGTTCAGCTAAAATTTTCGTTTTATTTCCAGTAACAGTTACATATATAAAATGTTCTCGCTTTGATTGGTTACTGTCTGTCATTCCACTTGGTACTTTATATACCTTTTTTGTATCATTTGCAAATTCTCCCCCCATTGTAAGAGCGACTTGCAACTCATGAAACAAATCTTCATCAAATTTCAATTCATCCTTCTTATAACTCTTCCCTTTAAATAGAACTTCATCATTTAACGCTTTGTACAAGTCATTTTCATTTTTTGAATTTGTACTTCGAGATAAATCATTCATAAACTGTTTTAATGATAGCTCTTGAGCAGACTCATCTTTTGTTTTCAGCTTAATTTGTGTACTACTTTGTACCGGCGATTTATTATCATCAAGCCCAGGTTGTTGAACAATAAAAAATAACATTGTACAAACCAACACAACTACAATGGGCAATGCTTTTTTACGAGATGGTTTCTTATATGTTATAGAATCTACTTCACTATTTAGGTATATAGATTGCTTTATTCTATAAATAAATTCTTCTTCATCTTTCCGATGCCCCATTGGGCCGTTTTTTATTTTACTATACCAGTCAGGATTATTTTTACTGTTCATCACTTCTACCCTCCCCTATTAATTTTGAAACTTTACTTCTCGCTCGGCTTAATCTAGATTTGACTGTTCCAATTGATACACCTAATGTTTCAGCCATTTCTTCATAAGATAATCCATATTTCGCGTCCAATATTAGTATTTCACGGTATTTTTTAGGTAGTTTTAATACTACATCCCACACTTCATTCATTTCCTCTTGCTTAAAAAATTCTTGTTCTGCCGATGGAGATTGTTTATCGTCACTAAAAAATCCCATTAAAGATATCCTTTTAAAATAAGCGGATTTCAAATAGTTTATTGCCGTATTTCTTGTGATTTTTAATATCCACGTTTTAATAGATGACTCCTTTCGAAACAAGTGCCAATGTTTAAAAACCTTTATAAAGACATCTTGTGTGATGTCATCTGATAAATGTGGATCTTTCGTAATAATAAATGAATAATTCCATACATCTTGCCAATAGTCTTTTATAACATAGTCCAGCTCATCATGATTACATTTTTCAATAAACTTTTGTTCCATTTCCATACCTCAAACTTATTTGAATCAACATAAAACTTCCCTCACTTTTATTATGGTTTCAATATATAGACATGACACAAGTTTTATTTGTTCCCTTGTTTATTTTTTTATATTACCGTTGCAATTAACGCCAATGGACAGTATAAAGTACACACTATGAATAGATATAAAGACTAATTTAATTAAAGACAAGAAAATCATTGAAATAAGCTGACGCGTTATGATTTTCATTCGTTCTCTTCCCCACTCACTTTTCGAGATAAATGGTTTATGATTGCATAGAAAGATAAGAAAAAAGACGCTATCATTTCTCATACCATGATTATGCGTTGGGGTTCATCAGTATGGCCCTGAATTGGACAAACCAATTCGTCCATCAATTGTTGGAACTTGTAGCATAAGATATGATTCCGTTAGGAATATATATGCTTTATTCTCTTTTACTTTATTTTTGCATCAGAAGATTTTCCATATATATTCGATAGATTTTACAAAACAAAAAATTCTAATAAAGAATGGTCCATTGGAATTGGCTTAGCACTAGCAAAATCAATTATCGAAGCTCATCATGGATTTATTACAGTAGAAAGCCAAAAACACTCATTCATAAAAGTTATTGTAAAATCCTAACCTTTGAGTATAATTTTTAAAAATTAATCATTTGTTGAAAAAAAGAAATTCGATTAATTTATTATAAATAACTATAGAGAGAAAAATTTTTCGGTTTGGGGGTAATTAAAAATCTTAGCTTGATGGCGATGTTGCGAGACCCCTAATACTCTTTAATTCTTAAAAAAACCTGTAAAACAAAAAAAGAACCAGGCTATTTTTGCCCAGTTCTTATTTTGTTAGATCTCTCAATTTGATTATCTTATTTTACATCTTCTTTAGGAGTTGCTGGTTCTGCATCTTTCGGAATTTCACTTTTATCAATTTCTTTATGTGTCATATTTCCGCTTTTATCTGCAACAACAACTTGTAATTTTTCATCCGTTTTTACATCTTCTGCACCTACTGCACCTCCCGCTAATAATCCTGTACTTAAAAGTGTCCCTGCTAATAATGTTTTAATCATTTTTCATTACCTCCTGTTTATTTGTAATATTTATCAAAAAAGTATCTAGAGTTAATGTTTTAGTCATTATCTTTATCTACTTGCTTTTTGATTACATTTAGCATAAGACAAGAATCTATAGTTGATATAGACTGTATCTGGAGATTATATAAAAAAATAGATAATCAGTTGCATATCCTAATGGGTATTTAGACAAGATTGAAACTTTATATGAGTTTGATAATTGAGTTACCTTTTGTTTTTGAGCGTGAGGTTTATTACTGGGATGAAGCCTATTGAGGAGCTAACCCTTTCAATACACTTTTCAACTAAATATTTTTCTTCATTGTTTGCATTCTCTGCTGCGTCAGTTTTGTTTTCCTAACTTACTGTTTCAGTCTTAACTTGAATTTTTTCCTTATAATTACAAAAAGGATATACTAAACATTTAACTGCTAGTAAAATATTTCCTTTTATTATTCTATAATGATAATAATTAATGAGTCAAAGTGATTTTGCGAAAATTATATAAAACAGGCATAATTTATTAGTTGCTTGGCAAGTTATGCTTGTTACCACTACTAAAGAATCTCTCATTGTAGTACCCTCTACTATCTTTACAGGAGTATCAACACGTCTTCATCTATCTACTGATGTCATTAATTCATTTCTCTTTCGCATGCCGCTATGTCGCCTTCAATTTTGCTTCTTTTTCGTTTCTTACGTTCTTCCATATCCACGTCGGAAAGACGATTTCTGATTAATTTTTATCTATATAGGATTTCACTCCTTATTTACCGAGAGAAAATTTATGATATAATAAAGTTAGCTAATTTTAGGGAATATTTTCTCTACAGCGCTCCTTGCCATCGAGCGTTTTTTTACTTTTCAATAGCTAACTTTCTGAAAAGCTGTTAAAATTCAGTTACCGATATGTGTAACAACTGGCCTGTGCTTCTGTACGGGCTTTTTTGATGCTAGTTTTTAGCTAACAAACGCATTCCCCTCACTTCACACATCGGAATATCCAAAACAGTTGTATTGTTGGTGACACCTACCGTTTTAGGTTCTATTAATTAACCGAATAATAAAATAATACAAAACTTGTCTATATTCAAATGAATAATAATATAGTTTTTAACTTTTTTATTTATTGATTCACAATATAAAAAAGAGAACCCTTATAATAAGGATTCTGCAACAGGAAATAACAAAATATAAACCATAAAAAGAATTACTTATATTATAGTTTTCATTGGGTACCGCCACACCTTCATCAAGCTAAGGTTTGAATAGACTCCTAGATGAAAATCTTCTTTCTCTACAGATAGTTACTCAGAGAAGTCAGCTCATTTTTTCGTTTTGGGGTAATTCTGAATTCTTAAGTTATGGGATATGCCATCAGACAGCTATGTCAATGGATTCCATAATGCCAAAGCGAATATCCAATTTGGGTCACCATTTCCTTGATG
>NZ_NTVM01000003.1:0-1800 GCF_002558005.1 Bacillus sp. AFS012607 | reverse complement strand
TGTCACCGTTACGATGTCGGCTGATACCGGGCTACTTCCGCTTGGTACTGATCTTGGCGCTTCAATTGGTGCCGGGCTTCCTCCACTTGGTACTGATCTTGGTGTTTCCACTGGTGTCGGGCTACTTCCACTTGGTACTGATCTTGGTGCTTCCACTGGTGCCGGGCTACTTCCACTTGGTACTGATCTTGGTGTTTGACTTCCTTCACTTGTTCCTTGTCTTACTGTTCCTGGTGTTTGAACTCCTTCATTTGTTCCTTGTCTTACCGTTCCTAGTGTTTGACTTCCTTCATTTGCTCCTTGTCTTACCGTTCCTGGTGTTTGACTTCCTTCAATCGCTCCTTGTCTTACGCCTCCTGGTGTTTGACTTCCTTCATTTGCTCCTTGTCTTACCGTTCCTGGTATTTGACTTCCTTCACTTGCTCCTTGTCTTACGCCTCCTAGTGTTTGATTTCCTTCAATCGCTCCATTTGATTTTCCAGCTTCTTTCATTTCATCTTGAAGACTTGTTGTTCCCGATTCTTGCCCATTCGCTCCCCCTGGGTTTTCGTTCCCTCCTTTTTTCATGTCTTCTTGAATAGATGGCGTACCACCATTCTTTTTATCTTTTTCCTTATTTAAGTTTCCTTTTTCTTTTTCATTTTTTGCTAAATCATTACCATTTGCTTTTTTCTGATCCGCTTTTTTCATTTGATCTTGCAAGGACTCTTTATTTTCAGACTCATTCCCTTTTTTCAAACCGCTTATAAGCCCTGCCACGCCACCTGTTGCCATCGCTGCCGCACTTGCTGTTTTAGCTGCTGCAACACCAGTTCCTTCTGCTGCACCTTTCGCTCCTTTTCCAATCCTATTTCCGAGACTCTTCATTGGTTTTGAATTTGCGAGACTGCCAATTCCTTTACCAAGTGCGAAACCACCTACTAACATGCCCCAACTGCTCTTTAATCCAATATCTATTCCAAATAGCCTTTCTACGACTGCCGGACCATCTAGAACTGCCATACTAAATGCCGCTAATGCAATCAGATACGGTACACCATTTAATTTGTCATGGAGAAAAGCTGTTCCTATTAGGTATAGCTTCAAAGATAGGAATATCATAATCGTTGCTATAAATATATTGAGGATATTAGATAATACAGCTTTTAACTTTTGACCATTCGCAACATCGGCTGGTGCTAATATATTTGCTAACAAGTAGTTAAAAGACAATTCATAAAATAATCTAGCTAATTTAATACTTACCAATAACAAAGTTAATCCCGTTATCAGTAAAGTAAAGAATATATTCCAAAAGTTCCAGTGCCAGCGATAATACTTTTCTGGAAAGAAATCAAACCATCCATCTTTTAATTCTGCTAAAGATGCGACTCCCATCCCATCCATTACTCTTTTATTTTTCAATAATTTTTGTCCATCATCTGATAATTTTTTATCTTTAGCGAACTCAAAATCCGAATCAATTTTTTCTGTAATATCAATCTGTCTAATATTTTTTTCTGGAATATGATTTTTCGGATTCATGTCCTCTTTCTTTTTCCATCCATTTTGATCTATTACTGCAACATCCGTTATATTCTTCTTAATAATTTCATCACTTAAAGAACCCTTTTGTTCAGATTTCACAACCGCTATAGCATCATCGGTGAACTTATCGACCTTTGTCATACCCGTACTTAATAAGCAAAGTACACTCAATGTTATGAAAATATTGATGATAATTTGAGAACGATTCATTTGTTTATTCATAATAAACATGTAGCCAATATATAAAAACGAAATGGCTAAAAGAACGACAAA
>NZ_NTVM01000039.1:0-51631 GCF_002558005.1 Bacillus sp. AFS012607 | reverse complement strand
ATGCCGAATATGATGCCAATCATGGATAACAATCAAATGCCGAATATGATGCCAATTATGGATAATAATCAACCACCGAATATGATGCCATATCAAATGCCGTATCAACAGCCTATGATGCCGCCGAATCCATATTATCAACAACCAAATCCATATCAAATGCCATATCAGCAAGGGGCGCCGTTTGGACCGCAATATACGTCTATGCCAAACACGAATATGATGCCAATGGATAATAATATGCCGCCGCTTGTGCAGGGTGAGGAAGATTGTGGATGCGGAGGAGAAAGTAGACTATATAGTCCACAACCAGGCGGTCCGCAATATGCGAATCCTTTATATTATCAACCAACTCAATCTGCATATGCACCACAGCCAGGAACGATGTATTATCAACCAGATCCACCAAATGTATTTGGAGAGCCCATTTCAGAAGAAGAGGCCGAAGAAGAAGTTTAAAAAGGCGGGAGTATTTCCGCCTTTTTTGCATGCGTGTTAATTAAGGAAATGAAGGGTTTTTATGAAGTGCTAGAAAATTCCCAGTGAAATATTAACAGTGTAAAAACCCTCTCTGTTACTCATCATAAGAGGGAGCTTTTCAGAAGAGAAGCTCATTCTAACAGAGGGGGTTTTTGTATTGAATACGAAAGTAAAAGTGATTGCTGCTTCTTTGTTAGTTACCAGTGCATTAGCTGCATGTGGTACACCAAAAGATAACAATGCAATGGATGGACGTAACTACAATTACGAGCGTACATCTTATAATGATACACACCAGTATCGTGATAATGTAACGCGTAATGATCGCTATACAGATTATGTAACATATAGAAATGGTCGTAACGATACAGGATATAACAATTATTACCGAGATGTAAATTACAACGGTCAAATTGCTAATCCACATCCAACACGTAATATTACAATGAACAATTCATACATTAACAATGATGGTAAAACAGCAGAAAAAATTACAAATCGTGTGAAACGTATGAATAACGTGGACCGTGTGTCTACAGTTGTATATGGAAACGATGTGGCGATTGCGGTAAAACCGCGTAATACAGTGACAAATGAAACGGCGATGGCGAACGAAATTCGTCAAGCTGTTGTAAATGAAGTTGGAAACAGAAATGTCTATGTTTCTGTAAGAAATGATATGTTTACTCGTGTCGATGCAATGAGCACACGTCTACGTAACGGTACAGTTACAAACGATTTTAATCGTGATATAGGAAATATGTTCCGAGACATTCGTTACGGTTTAACTGGTACTATGCGATAGCAAAACAAAAGAGGAAGGGATAGCCCTTCCTCTTCATTCATCGTTGTCTTGTAAACGACGTTTTTTAATAAAATAACTAACGGAGTAAGAAACTAAAAAGCATATGAGGAAAACACTACCTGTTAGAATAGCTTTAAATAGAGGTCTTTCAGGAATGAAAATGAGATAAATAATAGTAATAATAATTCCAATAAGAAGAGAGCGTAAAACAAGCTTGTAATAAGGGGTTAATTTTATTTCCTTTTCGCCTTCTTCTACATCGATTGAAACACTTAACTGTAAATAAGCAAGTAAAATACTCGTAAGCATAAATAATAGCCATAATGGAGATTTCGTAATTTGATCAATTCCTTCAGTGAATCCGATATAGCCTAAAATCTCAACTACCCCAATGTATTGAAAAAGAAAGGCCATACGTATGTTTTTTAACGTTTGAAGAATGAGACGTTCATCCTTTATTTTTTCACAATATTCATCCCCTACTTATTATGATTTCGCTTTTATATCTATTGTAATATATATTACAATTATCAATTTATAATTTACATAAAATAATTTGGATGAAAGAGGAAATAAGATATTTTTATAAACATGTTGCACTTATACTTTATTAATGTTATATTAACAAAGCGATGAGCTAATTTACGTAAGACGAGAGATATGCTTAAGTGCTAAACACGCGAATGTGGTCGCCTGGTCTCTCGCCGTAAACGCATCAAGACGCCTGCTTTGCAGGCGTCTTTCATTTTATATAAAAGTAAATGATACATGCAGATGAGGTAAATGCCTATCTGCATTTTTTATTTTTTCGAAAGAAATGTAATATGGATAAAACCCCCATTTCCGGAAAAACTACTAATGAAAGTTTGATTTTGCCTAGAAGAGGTGAACGGAAATGAAATGGATACTGATTGCGGTGCAAGCTTTCGTTATGATGTTTTGTTTCGTTTATGAAACGAATGTGAAGGCGGAAGGGCCAGTACCAGAAGTAACGAAAAAAGAACCCGAAGTTACAATTTTATTAGAGCGTATGTATGTTGATGGAGAAGTAAGTGAGGAAATACTTACAGAAAAAGTGGTGGATTTAGAAAAGTTTTTACAGCAGTATAAAGAATGGCAGCTCGTTGATCGTGATGATGTACAAATTGTATTGCAAAAGAAAGTTGATGATATTTCTCCGTTATTAAAAACGAGCGGTTATTTTGGCGTGTCAGAGGAAGGGATATTACAAATTTTCAAAGGTGTACCGAAAAGTGATAATGCGATTCACTCCTTCTTCCAAATTGATATGAAAAAGCTTGAGAGTTATGAGCGTGCGAAATTGAAGCGTGGTATTCGGATTAAATCAAAAGAAGGTTTTGTGAGAACGATTGAAAAAATGAAGCAATACGCAGTGCAAAATAAGAAAAAAAGCAGCTCATGGTGAGCTGCTTTTTCTTACTTATTCTTAGCTAAAATTTCTTTTGCGATTTCATCGATTAGCATATCTTTTCCGATTGGATTGAATGCTTTCGTATTGAAGATTTCGTTTGATACTTCATATACATGATTGTTTTTCACAGCTTTATTGTCTTTCCAAACGGCACTGTTTTTGTAGTCTTCGTAAACTTTATCAGCTTCGCCGCCAAAGTTTACAATAAACATTTGATCAGGTTGGAATGCAACAAGACCTTCTAGCGATACTTGCGCCATTGTTTGTTTTAAATCTGTACCTTTTGTTGCTGGAAGTTTTAAGTCATTAAAGATGATGTCACCGTATCCGAAGCTGCCGTATACGCGGAAGTTTTGTGGTGTAACTGCAACGAACATAAAGTTCTCATCTTTTGTTTTCTCTTTAATTTTTTTAGATAAAGAGTCTGCTTTCTTATCGTAGTCTGCAATCCATTTGTCTGCTTTCTTCTCTTCGCCAAATAGCTTACCTACTTCTTTAAATTTACCACGCCAGTCTTCTAAGTTTGTTTCTAGAACAACTGTAGGTGCAACCTTTTCTAGTTGATCATAAATTTTTAATTGACGGTTGTTTAAAATAATTAAGTCTGGTTTTAAAGCAGTAACAGCTTCTAAATCAACTTTAGGTGCCCAGTACCAACCTACTGCTTTTACTCCATCTAACTTATCTGTTAAGTGATTTTGGATTTTATCTTTATATGTATTTGCTGTACCAACAGGTTTGTGTCCAAGAAGTAATAGTTCTTCTGTTGATCCAGATAAGTCAACAATTCTCTTTGGATTTACTGGAATTGTTGCTTCACCTTTAGCATGTTTTACAACTTTTGTTTTCGGTTGTTCTTTTGCTTTCGATTCTTCTTTTTGAGAAGAGCAGCCAACGATAGAAAGAACAACAAGCATAATAGTAAATAAAATAAATAGCTTACGTTTCATCCTGATGTAACCCCTTTAATTAGTATTGATAATCATTATCGACCTCTGTATATTAAGGTGCTTTAACCTTTCTGTCAATGGAAAATAACAGAAGTTTCAAGTGGAGAACATTTGTTGGGGCAGTCTCGCTTTTCTATCATTAAATATGTTAAAATGGAATACATGATTTAAGAGGGAGAGATCGTATTTTGTTTGAATATGTTACAGGTTACGTGGAGTATGTAGGGCCGGAATATGTCGTAATTGATCATAATGGAATTGGTTATCAAATTTTCACACCGAATCCGTATGTATTTCAAAGAAGTAAGCAAGAAATCCGTGTCTATACATATCATTATGTGAGAGAAGATATTATGGCACTTTACGGGTTTAAAACACGTGAAGAGCGTTTATTATTTACAAAGTTGTTAGGCGTGTCTGGCATTGGGCCAAAAGGCGCTCTTGCAATTTTAGCTTCTGGTCAAACAGGACAGGTCGTTCAAGCGATTGAGCATGAAGATGAGAAGTTTTTAGTGAAATTCCCAGGCGTCGGAAAGAAAACAGCACGCCAAATGATTTTAGATTTAAAAGGAAAACTAGCAGATGTCGTACCAGATGCATTTGTTGATTTATTCTCAGACACAGAACGTTTTGATGAGAAGAAAGGTTCATCAGCTGAGCTTGATGAGGCACTGGAAGCTCTGCGCGCACTTGGATACGCAGAACGCGAAGTTTCTCGCGTTGTACCAGAGTTATTAAAAGAATCATTAACGACGGATCAGTATATTAAAAAGGCACTTAGTCTTTTACTAAATGGTAAGAGGTGAGTATAATGGACGAACGTCTCCTTTCAGGGGAATCTGCATATGAAGATTCGGATTTAGAATATTCATTACGGCCACAGACGCTCCGTCAGTATATTGGCCAAGATAAAGCGAAACATAATTTAGAAGTATTTATTGAAGCGGCGAAAATGCGTGAAGAAACGTTAGATCATGTGCTTTTATATGGACCACCAGGTCTTGGTAAAACGACGCTTGCGAATATTATTGCTAATGAAATGGGCGTTAATGTTAGAACAACTTCAGGTCCGGCAATTGAAAGACCAGGAGATTTAGCTGCTGTATTAACAGCGCTTCAGCCAGGAGATGTATTATTTATTGATGAAATTCATCGTTTGCATAGATCAATTGAAGAAGTATTGTATCCTGCAATGGAAGACTTTTGCCTTGATATCGTAATTGGAAAAGGGCCTTCAGCACG
This sequence comes from Bacillus sp. AFS012607, assembly GCF_002558005.1. Classification (NCBI taxonomy): domain Bacteria; kingdom Bacillati; phylum Bacillota; class Bacilli; order Caryophanales; family Bacillaceae; genus Bacillus; species Bacillus sp. AFS012607. The sequence goes on along the minus strand of NZ_NTVM01000039.1, from coordinate 46,722 downwards.
TTCTGTACGCCTAGATTTACCGCCATTTACATTAGTTGGAGCAACGACACGCGCCGGAGCATTATCAGCGCCGCTTCGTGACCGATTCGGTGTACTTTCAAGGTTAGAGTATTACACAGTAGATCAGCTTTCTGCGATTGTTGAACGTACAGCAGAAGTATTCGAAGTTGAAATTGATTCGTTAGCTGCACTAGAAATTGCAAGGCGTGCTCGTGGTACACCTCGTATTGCAAATCGTCTTTTAAGACGTGTACGTGATTTCGCGCAAGTTCGTGGTAACGGAACGGTTACGATGGAAATTACACAAATGGCATTAGAGCTACTGCAAGTAGATAAATTAGGTTTAGATCATATTGATCATAAATTACTGCTTGGTATTATTGAGAAATTCCGTGGTGGTCCAGTTGGATTAGAAACGGTTTCAGCAACAATTGGAGAAGAATCTCATACGATTGAAGATGTGTATGAGCCGTATTTATTACAAATTGGCTTTTTACAACGAACGCCAAGGGGCCGAATTGTAACGCCGCTTGCGTATGAACATTTCGGAATGGAGATACCAAAAGTATGACGGAGATGCCAAAGCTGCTTATTACAGCGGGGATCTTACTCATTGTTGTTGGATTAGCTTGGAAGTTCATTGGAAGGCTTCCAGGCGATATTTTTGTTAAAAAAGGAAACGTTACCTTTTATTTTCCTATCATTACATGTATTGTGTTAAGTATTGTATTATCTTTTATTATGTATATAATAAATCGATTCAAATAAGAAATAGGTGGATATAGCTATGGATATAAATCTGTTTGATTTTCATTTACCAGAAGAACTTATTGCACAAGTCCCGTTAGAAGATCGTGAAACATCAAGATTAATGGTGTTAGACCGTGAAACAGGTGATATTGAGCATAAACATTTTACGGACATTCTTTCCTACTTACATGAGGGGGATTGTTTAGTTTTAAATGAAACGAAAGTTATGCCTGCTCGTTTGCATGGTGTGAAAGAAGATACAGGCGCACACATTGAAGTACTTCTTTTAAAACAAGAAGAGGGCGATAAGTGGGAAACGCTTGTAAAGCCAGCGAAACGTGTAAAAGAAGGAACTGTTATCTCTTTTGGCGAAGGAAAATTAAAAGCAACTTGCACAGGAACTGCAGATCAAGGTGGACGTCAGCTTGAATTTTCATATGACGGCATCTTCTATGAAATTTTAGATGAACTTGGGGAAATGCCACTTCCTCCATATATTAAAGAGACGCTAGAAGATCGCGATCGCTATCAAACAGTATATGCGAAAGAAATTGGTTCAGCAGCAGCGCCGACTGCGGGACTTCACTTTACAGAAGAGTTACTTGAGAAGTTAAAGCAAAAAGGCGTTCAGTTAGCATTCATTACACTTCACGTAGGACTTGGAACATTTAGACCAGTTTCTGCAGATACGATTGAAGAACACCATATGCACGCAGAATATTACCATATGTCTGAAGAGACAGCGGCATTATTAAATCGTGTAAAAGAGAATGGTGGACGTATTATTACTGTAGGTACGACATCAACTCGTACGTTAGAAACAATTGCAACAGATCATAACGGTAAGCTTTGCGCCGCTTCTGGATGGACAGATATTTTCATGTATCCGGGATATGAATTTAAAGCAATTGATGGTTTAATTACAAACTTCCACTTGCCGAAATCAACATTAATCATGCTTGTAAGTGCATTTGCAAATAGAGATAATGTACTTCATGCTTACAATGAAGCAGTAAAAGAAAAATATCGTTTCTTTAGCTTCGGTGATGCAATGTTCGTTGCATCTCACGCTAAAATGAGAAACAAATAAAAGGAGTAAGTTATGACAGCAATTCGTTATGAATTTATTAAGACATGTAAACAAACGGGTGCCCGTTTAGGTCGTGTGCATACACCGCACGGTTCATTTGATACACCAACATTTATGCCAGTTGGTACACTTGCGACAGTTAAGACAATGTCACCAGAAGAATTAAAAGCAATGGATTCTGGCATTATTTTAAGTAATACGTATCATTTATGGCTACGTCCAGGTCATGAAATTATTCGTGAAGCAGGCGGCTTGCATAAATTTATGAACTGGGATCGTGCAATCTTAACAGACTCTGGTGGTTTCCAAGTATTCAGTTTAAGTGACTTCCGTCGTATTGAAGAGGAAGGCGTTCACTTCCGTAACCACTTAAATGGAGATAAATTATTCTTATCACCAGAAAAAGCGATGGAAATTCAAAATGCATTAGGTTCAGATATTATGATGGCATTTGATGAGTGTCCACCATTCCCAGCTACTTTTGAATATATGAAGAAGTCTGTAGAACGTACAAGCCGTTGGGCAGAACGTTGCTTAAAAGCGCATGAACGTCCACAAGATCAAGGTTTATTCGGTATTGTACAGGGCGGGGAGTACGAAGAGCTTCGTCGTCAAAGTGCAAAAGACCTTGTTTCAATGGACTTCCCTGGTTACGCTGTAGGTGGTTTATCTGTAGGTGAGCCGAAAGATATTATGAACCGTGTACTTGAGTTTACAACACCACTTCTTCCAGATAATAAGCCACGTTACTTAATGGGAGTAGGTTCTCCTGACTCATTAATCGATGGTGCAATTCGTGGTATTGATATGTTTGACTGCGTACTTCCAACTCGTATCGCTCGAAATGGTACATGTATGACAAGTGAAGGTCGTCTAGTTGTAAAAAATGCGAAATTTGCAAGAGACTTCGGTCCGCTTGATCCAAATTGTGATTGCTATACATGTAAAAATTACTCTCGTGCGTACATTCGTCACTTAATGAAATGTGATGAAACGTTCGGAATTCGTTTAACGTCTTATCACAACCTTCATTTTCTGTTAAACTTAATGGAGCAGGTGAGACAAGCTATTCGTGAAGACCGTCTTGGCGATTTCCGCGAAGAATTCTTTGAACAGTATGGCTTTAATAAACCGAATGCTAAAAACTTCTAATACATAATTTAAAAGGAGGAACAAAAGATGAATGCAGGTATGATGAATATCGTTATGATTGTTGCGATGTTTGCGATTTTCTATTTCTTATTAATTCGCCCGCAACAAAAGCGTCAAAAAGCAGTTGCTCAAATGCAAAACGAATTAGCAAAAGGTGATGCTATCATAACAATTGGTGGCTTACACGGTACAATCGAATCAGTAGATGACACGAAAATTGTTATTAAATCTGGTGGTTCACACTTAACTTTCGATCGCAATGCGATTCGTGAAGTTGTGAAAAACTAATGTGGAAGGCCCTGCATGAAATGTGCAGGGCCTTTTTTAGTTACTTTGCTTTGACATATTTACACCGAAAATACCACCGAGTGTACTCGCCCCCATTAATGCTAATTGATAAAGTAATTGTGAGTTCGATAAAGTTTGAGAAAAGCCTAAATAGTTAACTAGAAAAACGAGTATAGTGAACGTGAGACCTGTTGTGAGACCTACCAGCCACCCTTTCCCCTGTGCTTTGTTGCCAGCAATAAAACCAGACATAAGCATAGATAAAAGAGCGAGTATAAAAATAGTAACGGCTAATGTCCCTTCGTTTATATTCGTAAACTTTAATAAAAGAGCCATAATCATGCTAGTAAGAGATGCGAGAATTAATAGTGTAGTAATACCGAATCCGATTGCAGTGGATAATTTTTTCGTTCCATCCATTTATACATTCCCCCTTTTTAATACAAGCATATTTTCCTTTTGTCTAAGTTAGACTAGTTTCTTTTTTATAGGGGAGTCTATACGTAAAAAAGGAGATGTAGAAATGGAATGGATATCAATAATTGGACGGACAATGCTTTTGTATACCATCATCTTAATTATTTTTCGTCTTATGGGTAAACGTGAGATAGGAGAGCTAAGTGTATTAGATTTAGTCGTATTTATTATGCTTGGAGAAATGGCTGTAGTAGCAATTGAAAATACCGATAAATCACTTTGGCATCAATTAATTCCGATGACTTTTCTTATGTGCATCCAAATTATTTTGTCAGTCATTTCCCTAAAGTATCAACGCTTTCGGCATTTAATAGAAGGTGAGCCGGCTATTCTTGTAAACGCGGGGAAGATTGATGAAAAGAAGATGAGAAAGCAACGTTATAATATAGATGATTTAATGATGCAATTAAGGGAGCAAGGAGTTGGAGATATTCGGGATGTAGAATATGCTATTTTGGAACCGTCTGGGAAGTTATCTGTCTTTCAAAAACAAAAAAATAAACAGGATGTATTGCAGTTTACTCTTCCTCTTATTATTGATGGAGAAATTCAATCTAGTCATTTACAAATGATTGAACATACAGATGAATGGCTTATTGAGAAATTAAAAAACTTAGGTTATAACGATGTGACACAAATTTTATACTGTAGTTTTCAAAACGGAAAATTTTTTGTTGATGTAAAAGAAAATTAGAGATTTATTCTTTGAAAGAGTAAGAATGATTAGTTTAACTAATAATCAGTGGAGATTACCCCACTGATTAAAGTTTCAACTTATTTCAAAAATGAAAGTTTACGAATGATAGGGAGACGACTTAACTCTTCTTTTCGAATGAGTTTGAAGGTGAAGAGAAGTACGATATAAACAATTGTTGTTAAAGTGATTTCCCATAATGTTTGTATGCCGAGGGAATGAGAGAAAATAATATATTTATGAATATAAAAACCGAAGGCGCCTGCGATACCGATGGCAAGTCCGCCGAAAATATAGTCTTTTGCGTAAATGGTAAATGTAATCTTTTTTAAAACAGTAGCGTAGTGAAGAAATGTTACTGTTACAATATTTGCAGCGATAGCGAGAGCAACTCCCATCATTTGAAATTCTGGCCTTGAGGCTAGTACAAAAATAACAATTAATTTCACGGTGGCGCCAATAAATGTATTCATCATTGCAGCTCTTGCTAAGTTTAAAGCTTGCAAAACAGAGGTCAGTGGACTTTGGAAATAATGAAATAAAAAGCAAGGTGCAAGAAGTTGAATGAATGCTGTTGCGCTGTCTGATCCGTACATAAGAGTTAAAACAGGAGAAGCGAATACATATAATATAACGACAGACCATCCCCCGGTAATTAATGAAATTCGAAGTGCTTGTTGTAAGCGGTGCTCCACTAATTTATGTTGTCTTTTTGCCATCGCTTCACTAATAGAAGGGACGAGCGCTGTAGAAAGAGCGTATGTAATAAAGGCGGGTAGTGATAGGAGCGGGAATGCATAACCGTTTAACATGCCGTATTGCTGGGTTGCAACAGAAGCAGCGACACCAGCGATTGCTAAGCTTTGCATAACGACAATAGGTTCAAAAAAATATGAAACGGAGCCGATTAAACGACTTCCTGTAGTGGGAAGAGCTATATCCATAAGGGAATAAAATGTTCCTTTGCTCTCCTTTACAGTAGTGAAAAATCCAGAGCGTATTGATAAATGTTTTTCGCGCTGAAATAACGTGAGTAAAAATAATAAGGATGCAACTTCACCGAGAACAGCTGATAACATAGCACCGGCTGCAGCATATTCTACGCCGTAAGGTAAAAATAATTGAATGCATATAGCGATAATGGTAATGCGGACAACTTGTTCTAGAACTTGTGCATAAGCGCTAGGTTTCATATTTTGTTTCCCTTGAAAGTAACCGCGCAAAACAGAAGAAATGGCAATAACAGGAACGACGGGCAAAATGGCTATTAATGGATAGTACGTTCTTTCGTCGGTTAATAATGTTTTTGCTAAAATAGGTGTGAGGAACATAATTCCGATTGTTAATATGATACTAATAACGGATGTAACAGCTAGTGATACAGTTAATATTTTTTTAACTCTTTGTTTATCGTTCACAGCTTCCGCTTCTGCTACAAATTTTGCGATTGCGACAGGAAGACCGATTTGTGTTAATGTAATTGCTAAAATGAATGTAGGAACGGCCATCATATAAAGACCAACGCCTTCTTCACCTAAAATACGTGCCATTACTATACGATTGATGAAACCGAGTATTTTTGTAATAAATCCGGCTATCATTAAAATAAATGCGCCTTTTAAAAAGCTTTGTCTCGTCATGTTCTTCTCCTACCTTCTCAAAATCAATGGAATGATTTACAATAATTTATATGCACGTACGAGACAAGAATGACAAGCATTTAAGAGAGTGAACTATGATAGCGCTCTTGAAAGTAGTTATTGCTGTCCATTAGAGCGGGATTAAAGCGACTTTTTCGTGCTGAAATAAGAAGGAGATGTTATAGATGTTAGATAAAGAGGCTTTGGTAGAATCATACCGCGGACAGTTACAAGTCGTTTTAGAAAGTAAAGTAGAAGAGTTTCACATGTTCGGTTACGACCGAGTGACAGATGATGATATTTGGAAGTTTCTCAAAGTGAAAAAGTGGAAAAAGATAGACAGTGATGTTAGATTATATGAATTGGTAAATGATGTATTAAGAGTAAGTGCTAATGAGTATATGACATATTTAACTGTTGAAGCGTACCAAGCGCCACTTTGGTCATTTGATGAGTACGAAAATAAATAACCGACTGCAATTGGTTTGTTCTTCCTTTTGCAGTATAATGATATGTATTGATAAAGAGGAAATAATTATGTCTAAGATTATATATAAAGGAGGTAGTGAAGAGGAAAATAAATGATGAAAGTCTAGGTAGTGTAAAAGCTTACCTATACAGCTAGTGATGAACTAGCAAAAATTATAGAAAGGAAGTCTACTAACTAGGCGTATGCACACGTATAAAAGTGAATCGTAAGAGATTTATTTAAAGTGTTAGTAGCAGAAAGAGGGTACATATGGCAAAGCGTGGTACGAGAATTGCCGCCTTTTTCCTCATCGTCTTATTAATCGGTGGAGTAATTGGTGCGGCGGGAAAAGACATAGCAAAAGGAATTAGTCTAGGACTAGACCTTCGCGGTGGTTTTGAAATTCTGTATGAAGTAAAACCAGCCAAAAAAGGTGATAAAATCGATCGAGACGTACTTGTAAGTACAGTAGGTGCTCTTGAAAATCGTGTCAATGTTCTCGGTGTAAGTGAGCCGAACATTCAAATCGAAGGGCAAGATCGAATTCGTGTACAGCTTGCTGGTGTACAAGATCAGCAAAAAGCACGTGAAATGTTATCAACACAAGCGAAATTAACATTCCGTGATGTGGATGATAACCTTCTTATGGATGGAACGGATTTAAAAGGCGGCGGAGCGAAGCAAACATTTGATGAGCAAGGCCGTGCGAGCGTAGGTCTTACACTGAAAAGCGCTGAAAAATTCCGTGCAGTAACTGAAAAAATTTCTAAAATGCCACCACCAACGAATTTAATGGTAATTTGGCTTGACTTTGAAGAAGGAAAAGATTCGTATAAAGCAGAATCTGCAAAACCGAATCCGAAGTTCTTATCAGCGGCAACAGTAAGCCAAGTATTTAACCAAGCTGAAGTATCTATCGTAGGTGGAAACTTCACAGTTGAAAGTGCGAAACAACTTTCATCTTTATTAAATGCAGGTGCACTTCCTGTTGATTTAAAAGAAATGTATTCAACATCTGTTGGAGCGAAATTTGGTCAACAAGCGTTAGAGCAAACGATTTTCGCTAGTGCGATTGGTATCGCTCTTATTTTCTTATTTATGCTTGTATTCTACCGTTTACCAGGACTTGTAGCGGTTATTATGTTAGGTCTATACATTTTCGTTACATTACTTGTCTTTAACTGGATGCATGCAGTTCTTACGTTGCCAGGTATTGCGGCGTTAGTGCTCGGGGTAGGTATCGCAGTTGATGCGAATATTATTACGTACGAGAGATTGAAAGAAGAGCTGAAAATTGGTAAGTCCATGATGTCGGCATTTCGTGCTGGTAACCATCGTTCATTAGCAACAATTCTAGATGCAAACGTTACGACTCTTGCAGCAGCTGGTGTGTTATTCGTTTATGGTAATAGCTCTGTAAAAGGATTCGCAACAAGTTTAATCGTAAGTATTTTAGTTGGTTTTATTACGAACGTATTCGGTACTCGTTTCTTACTAGGTTTACTTGTAAAGAGCCGTTACTTTGATAAAAAACCAGGATATTTTGGTGTGAAACAAAAGGATATTATTCCATTAACAAAAGGTGTAGTACATCCGCCAACGAGATTTGATCGTATTAACTTTGTAAATATCGGTCATAAATTCCTTATCTTCTCGATTGTAGTTGTGATTGCGGGTGCAATTATCTTACCAATTTTCAAATTGAATCTTGGTATTGACTTTGCAAGTGGTACACGTATTGACTTGCAATCAAAACAAGCCGTTACGGTGTCTGATGTTCATAAAGATTTTAAAGAATTGAACATTGATGTGAAGGAAGAAAATATTGTACCGACTGGAGATGACAATAAAGGTTTCGCAGTTCGTACATTAGGTGTTTTATCAAAAGATGAAATTGCGAAAACAAAAACATTCTTCCACGATAAATATGGTACAGATCCAAACATAAGTACAGTTTCACCGACAATCGGGAAAGAAATTGCACGAAATGCATTTATCGCTGTACTGATTGCTTCTGCAGTTATCATTTTATACGTAAGTATTCGATTCCGATTTACGTATGCGTTATCTGCAGTGCTTGCGTTACTACATGACGCATTCGTTATGGTTGTTATGTTTAGTATTTTCCAATTGGAGGTAGACTTAACGTTTATCGCTGCAGTACTAACAATCATCGGTTATTCTATTAATGACTCGATTGTTACATTTGATAGAAACCGTGAATTATACAAACAGAAAAAACGAGTTCGCGATATAAAAGACTTAGAAGAAATCGTAAATGCAAGTATTCGCCAAACGCTTGGTCGTTCGATTAACACAGTATTAACAGTGTTATTCCCAGTAATTGCACTGCTTATCTTCGGTAGTGAGTCATTACGTAACTTCTCGTTTGCGTTACTTGTTGGATTAATTGTAGGTACGTACTCTTCTGTTTTCGTTGCTTCTCAAATTTGGTTAATGCTTGAAAACCGTCGTTTGAAAAGAGGTAAAAACAAGAAGAAGGTTGAGAAAGTAGAATCTGAACCGCAAGTATAGAAAAGATGATGTCTCTTTATGAGGCATCTCTTTTTTCGTTTGTGGATACAATAAGATAGCAACTTTTTAATGGGAATAATATGGAAGAAAGTGGTGGTTTTATCGCTGTTTTTGTTAAAATAAAATGATAGGTTAAGAAAAGAAGGGATTTTAATTATGGAAAAAGATGAACGTTTTAAACAGGCCGAGTTTGGTGCTATTGTCGGGATCGTTGGTAATATTATATTAGCAATTGTAAAGGCGGTAATTGGTTATATTGGGAACAGTAAAGCACTGTTAGCAGATGCGGTGCATTCTGCATCAGATGTAATTGGTTCGCTAGCTGTACTTTTTGGATTGCGAGCGGCAAAGCAGCCACCTGATGAAGATCATCCGTATGGTCATGGTAAAGCGGAATCGATTTCAGCGATTATTGTTGCGGTATTATTATTTATTGTGGGACTCGAGATAGCGATTTCGTCTATAAAAGCTTTTTCGCAGGAACTAGAACCACCGAAAGGAATTACGATTTTTGCTGTTGTTCTTTCGATTATCGTGAAAGAAGGAATGTTCCAATATAAATTCCGATTAGGGAAGAGGGTAAATAGTGATGCAATTATTGCAAATGCATATGAGCACCGTTCGGATGTATTTTCTTCAATTGCAGCTTTAATCGGTATTTGTGCAGCTATAATCGGTGGTAAGCTTGGTGTAGACTGGCTTGTATACGCTGATCCGATTGCAGGATTAGCTGTTTCACTTCTTGTTGTAAAAATGGCATGGAGCATTGGAGCGGAAGCAATTCATGCAACGCTTGACCATGTTCTTCATGAGGAGGATGTTATTCCGCTTAGAGAAGCAGTTCTTCAATTAGATGGTGTGAAAAAAATTGGTTCTTTATATGCACGGGAGCATGGTCATTATGTTATTGTCGATATTAAAGTGTCTGTAGATCCATACATTACTGTAGAAGAAGGACACCGCATTGGAAAACATGTGAAAGAAATACTTATGAAACAAGAGAATGTACAAAATGTATTCGTACATATAAATCCGTATTCTCCAAATTAAACATCATTAACATTTTTGTATATAGATATTGCATCGTAGTTTGCATTATATTGTCACCCCTTAATCTGTCTTGTATAATAAACAGGTTAAGGGGTGATTTCGTGTTACAACCGAAGACGCGTTGGAAAGAAAAAGAATATAATGACGAGCGAGTGAGTGAATTAGCAAGTAAATTACAGTTATCGCCACTTGTCGTTTCATTATTCCTCGGTAGAGGACTAGATACAGAAGATAAGATTTTAGATTTTTTAAATACAGAAAATCAAGAATTTCATGATCCATTTTTATTAGAAGGAATGGATAGAACGGTAGAACGTGTAAATAAGGCGATTCAAAATGGAGAGCAAATATTAATATTTGGTGATTACGATGCGGACGGAGTAAGTAGTACGACGGTTTTATATCTTGCTCTTCAAGAATTAGGTGCAGAAGTAGAATTTTACATTCCAAATCGTTTTACAGAAGGGTATGGACCGAACGAAGAAGCGTTTCGTTGGGCGCATAGCGCAGGGTTCTCACTGATTATTACTGTCGACACTGGCATCGCAGCAGTACATGAAGCGAATGTAGCAAAGGAGCTTGGAATAGATCTAATTATTACAGATCACCATGAGCCACCGCCAGAATTGCCAGAAGCACTTGCGATTATACATCCGAAATTAGATGGCGGTGTATATCCGTTTCACTATTTAGCTGGTGTAGGTGTTGCGTTTAAAGTTGCGCATGCACTATTAGGCCGTGTACCAGAACATTTATTAGAGATTGCAGTAATCGGTACAGTAGCCGATTTAGTATCACTTCATGGTGAAAATAGGTTGCTAGTGAAACGCGGTTTAAAACATATGCGTATGACGAAAAATATCGGACTAAAGGCGCTATTTAAAGTTGCTAACGTTTCGCAAAGTGAAATTACAGAAGAGAGTATTGGCTTCTCACTCGCACCGCGTATTAATGCGGTCGGACGTTTAGAAGATGCAGCGCCGGCTGTACACCTTTTATTATCAGATGATCCAGAGGAAGCGAAAGAGTTGGCCGAAGAAATTGATGAGCTGAACAAACTGCGAAAAGATATTGTAAAGCAAATTACAGAAGAGGCTATCGCTGAAGTTGAAAATAACTTCCCACCAGAAGAAAACAAAGTATTAGTACTTGCAAAAGAAGGCTGGAACCCAGGGGTAATTGGAATTGTTGCTTCTAAATTAGTTGAACGTTTTTATCGTCCGACGATTGTATTAAGCATTGATCCTATTAAAGAAACAGCAAAAGGCTCAGCGCGTAGTATTGCAGGATTTGATTTGTTTGCAAACTTATCAGATTGTAGAGAGTTATTGCCACACTTCGGAGGGCATCCGATGGCAGCGGGAATGACGCTACATATGAATGATGTAGATGAATTACGTCGCCGCTTAAATGAACAAGCAGATGCAATTTTAACAGAAGAAGATTTTATTCCAATTACAGCAGTTGATGTTTTTTGCAAAGTAGAGGATGTAACGCTAGCGGCAATTGAAGATATGCAAAAACTAGCACCGTTTGGTATTGGAAATCCGAAACCACGTATTGCAGTGAAAGATGCAGAGTTAGAAAGTATTCGCGCAATCGGATCAGATGGCTCTCATTTAAAAATGGCTCTTCGTGATGGACAAGCAACACTGGATACAATTGGATTCGGTTTCGGTGCATATGCGAAAGAAATCTCTCCAGTTGCAAAGGTATCTGTAATAGGGGAAGCATCCATCAATGAATGGAATAATTTTAAGAAGCCACAACTAATGGTACAAGATATTGCTGTAGAGGCGTGGCAATTATTTGATTGGCGTAGTATGCGTAATGCAGAAGCAAATTTAGCAGAACTTCCGAAAGAAAAAATAACAATGGTGTATTTTTCTGAAGAGGTATTGAATAAATTTTCTTTAGAGGACTATAAAGAAAAGCTTATGCATGCGTCAGAAGTAACGCATTTAGATGATCAATACATCGTGTTACTCGATTTGCCAAAAGGAACAGATGAATTACGTGAGTTATTTAAAGTAGGATTCCCAGCGCGAATTTATACGCTGTTTTATCAAGAGAATAACCATTTATTTAGTACAGTTCCTACGAGAGAACATTTTAAATGGTACTATTCTTTCTTAAACCAAAAAACACCATTTTCTTTAAGACAATATGGAGAACAACTATGTCGTCATAAAGGTTGGTCAAAAGATACAGTAAATTTCATGACACAGGTGTTTTTTGAGTTAGAATTTGTTACAATAAAAGATGGCGTCATTTTTATGGCAGACAAAAAACAAAAGCGTGATTTAATTGAATCGAACACATATCGTGAGAAAATGAACCACTTACAATTAGAAAAAGAATTGGTTTATAGCACATATCAGCAACTATATACATGGTTTGAAACGATTCGTAATCATAAAGAAGTAGAACAGTTAGGGTAAAGGATTTGTATTTACAAACCTTTTAGATCTGAGGAGGATTCAGAAATATGGATTTCAAGCAACATATCGCAATTGTACCGGATTATCCGAAAGAAGGTATTGTGTTCAAAGACATTACACCTTTAATGAATGACGGTAAAGCATACAAAGCAGCAACAGATGCAATCGTTGAGTACGCAAAAGAAAGAGATATCGATGTTGTAGTAGGACCAGAAGCTCGTGGTTTCATTATCGGTTGCCCAGTTTCTTATGCGTTAGAAGTAGGATTTGCACCAGTTCGTAAATTAGGGAAATTACCACGTGAAGTAATTACAGTTGACTACGGTAAAGAATATGGTAAAGATGTTTTAACAATCCATAAAGATGCAATTAAGCCAGGTCAACGCGTATTAATTACAGATGATCTATTAGCTACAGGTGGAACAATCGAAGCGACAATTAAGTTAGTTGAAGAGCTAGGCGGAGTTGTAGCAGGAATTGCATTCTTAGTAGAGCTTACTTACTTAGATGGTCGTAAAATGTTAGATGGTTACGATGTATTAGTATTAGAAAAATACTAATCACTATATAGGTAAAACTACGGTGATAAAAAGTACCCGTGAATCTCTTGGAGAGGAGCGGGTACTTTTGTATAATTGAACAAAAAATCATGGTGAAATGTCAGTAAAATCTTTTCCTTTTCACAATTCACAATCATTGGGTTATAATGATAGAATATAATTTATTCTATTAAATAAAGATAAAGTCAATTTTCAATAAAAGGTGATTCGATGGCAAATGAGCAGGTACTAACAGCTGAACAGGTACTCGAGAAAGCAAGTCAATATTTAGCGGATGAAGATATTGAGCTAGTGGCACGTGCCTATGAATATGCACGTGATGCGCATAGCGAACAATATAGAAAATCGGGTGAACCGTATATTATTCATCCGATTCAAGTTGCAGGTATTTTAGTTGATTTACACATGGATCCAGCTACGGTATCAGCAGGTTTCTTACATGATGTAGTGGAAGATACAGAGATTACGTTAGAAGATATTGAACGGGAATTTAACAAAGAAATTGCTATGCTTGTTGATGGTGTTACAAAGCTTGGGAAAATCAAATATAAATCTCACGAACAACAACAAGCAGAAAACCATCGCAAAATGTTTATTGCAATGGCTCAAGATATTAGAGTTATTTTAATTAAACTAGCTGATCGTCTTCATAACATGCGTACATTGAAACATTTGCCTCAAGAGAAGCAGCGTCGCATAGCGAATGAAACGTTAGAAATCTTTGCACCTTTAGCACATAGACTCGGAATTAGTACTATTAAATGGGAGCTAGAGGATACGTCACTTCGCTATTTAAATCCACAGCAATATTATCGTATTGTAAATTTAATGAAGCGTAAACGTGCAGAACGTGAAGAATATTTAGACGAAGTAATGACTGGTATTCGTGAGAAATTAAAAGAAGTTGCAATTCAACCTGAGATTTCTGGAAGACCGAAACATATTTACAGTATCTATCGTAAAATGGCACTGCAAAATAAGCAGTTCAATGAAATTTACGATTTATTAGCTGTACGTGTTGTTGTAAATAGTATTAAAGATTGTTATGCGGTGCTTGGAATTATTCATACGTGCTGGAAGCCGATGCCAGGTCGTTTTAAAGATTATATTGCAATGCCAAAAGCAAATCTATATCAATCTCTTCATACGACCGTAATTGGACCGAAAGGTGACCCACTTGAAGTGCAAATTCGTACGAAAGAAATGCACGAAATTGCAGAATTCGGGATTGCGGCACACTGGGCGTATAAAGAAGGAAAAACAGCAGAAACAACAGGTACATTAGAGAAGAAACTCACATGGTTCCGTCAAATATTAGAATGGCAAAATGAAGCTTCTAATGCAGAAGAATTTATGGAGTCATTAAAAATTGATTTATTCTCTGACATGGTATTCGTCTTTACACCGAAAGGCGATGTAATGGAATTACCACTTGGATCGGTTCCGATTGATTTCGCGTATCGTGTCCATTCGGAAATTGGGAATAAAACAATTGGTGCAAAAGTAAACGGTAAAATGGTGACGCTGGATTATAAATTAAAAACAGGCGACATCATTGAAATTTTAACGTCGAAACATTCCTATGGCCCAAGTCAAGATTGGGTAAAACTTGCTCAAACATCTCATGCAAAAAATAAAATTCGTCAATTCTTTAAGAAACAACGTAGAGACGAAAATATTGAAAAAGGCCGTGAACTTGTTGAAAAGGAAGTACGTGGTCTAGAGTATGAGATGAAAGAAGTATTAGCGCCTGATAACTTAAAACGCGTCGCTGAGAAATTTAACTTTGCAAATGAAGAAGATATGTTTGCAGCAGTTGGATATAGCGGAATTACAGCTTCGCAAATTGTTACGCGACTAACGGACAAGTTCCGCAAACAACGCGAAGAAGAAGAGATTGTTGAAGTTAAAGAAGTTCGTAAACCGATGAAAATTCGAAAATGGGATTCTGGTGTAAAAGTAAGCGGTGCTGATAATTTATTAATCCGTTTATCGAAATGCTGTAACCCAGTTCCGGGCGATGATATCGTTGGATATATTACAAAAGGCCGAGGCGTATCGATTCACCGCCGTGATTGTGTAAATGTTCATACAGAAGAAGCTGTAGAAAGATTATTAGAAGTAGAGTGGGAAGGTAGCCCTGAAAAAGAAATTGAGTATAACGTTGATATTGAAATTTCAGGTTACGATCGCCGTGGTTTATTAAATGAAGTACTGCAAGCTGTTACAGAGACGAAAACGTACATTTCAGCTGTTTCTGGTAGAAGTGACCGTAATAAGATGGCGACAATTAATATGTCAATCTCAATTCGTAACTTACAACATTTGAAAAAAGTAGTAGAACGCATTAAACGTGTTCCGGAAATTTATGCAGTACGACGCATGATGCATTAATAGGGAGTGTAGAAAGATGAGAGTTGTTTTACAACGATCAAAGAAAGCGTCTGTCACGGTAGACGGTGAGATCGTAGGACAAATTCCGTTCGGTTTAACATTACTAGTTGGCATTACGCACGAAGATACAGAAAAAGATGCAACTTACATTGCGGAAAAAATTTCAAACTTACGTATTTTTGAAGATGAGAGCGGAAAGATGAATCATTCTGTACTTGATGTAGAAGGACAAGTTCTATCTATTTCGCAATTCACATTATACGGAGATTGTCGCAAGGGGAGACGTCCAAACTTTATGGATGCTGCGAAACCTGACTATGCAGAGCGTTTATACGATTTCTTTAATGAAGAAGTTCGCAAACAAGGATTGCATGTAGAAACAGGGAAATTCGGAGCAATGATGGACGTTTCTTTAATCAATGATGGTCCGGTGACCTTAATTGTAGAAAGTAAATAGTGTTGATAAAAAAGAGAGGGTTATATAATCCTCTCTTTTTTATACATTGTTGTATGTTTTGTTCATTTATCATACGATTAATTTGAAGGGGAATAAAAGGAAAAGAAGGTGTAGTATGCTTCAAGAATTTAATATAGCTTTACGTTTTATGCTAGAGTTATGTATTCTTGGGATTGTTGGATACTGGGGGTTTCGAGTAGGAACAACAACAGCTATAAAAATTACACTTGCTATTATTATTCCGATTGTTGTTGCTGCCATTTGGGGGTTATTTGGAGCTCCACATGCAGAATGGGAAGTAAAAGGTATATTACATGTATTATTAGAAATTATCGTATTTGGAGTAGGTGTTGCAGCATTATATCATTTGAAGCATCATATGCTAGCAAGTGGACTGGCTATTGTTATTGTTATAAATCGAATACTAATGTTTATTTGGAATCAATAGCAGTTTCGGTTATGTATAACTCTCTCATCAATATGGAACAATAAAAAGTAAAACATCCATATTGAATGTGAGGGATATACGTATGCGCATGAATGAAAAAGGGCATTCTGTTACAAATGGTGCAAATCAACTATTTAACGTGAATTTTCATGATTTTATTTCAAAAGAGCAAAACAATACTTCAATGGAGCTTGCTTCCGAGTTTGGGATTTCTCTTCAAGATGTAAAGCGTCTAAAGAAGCAGATTGAACGTTCTTAGAGCACTTGACAATCCTACTTAACAAACGTATAGTAATTTTATATTTACATATGAATATAACCGTTGATAGAGAAGAGTAAATGAGACACACATGGAAAGAGAAGGAATGTCTTAGGCTGAAAACATTTCTGCATGATGACTGATTGAATGACACTCTAGAGGTTTCAACTTGAACGGCATATATGCTTAGTAGGGATGAACGCATATTTAAGCGTTATTAAAAAAGTGGAAGCATACGTGCTTCAATTAGGGTGGCACCACGGGTATAATACTCTCGTCCCTACTGTTTAAACAGTAGAGGCGGGAGTTTTTTTATTTTTATTAAGATTAAAACAATTTGAGGAGGAACTGAATATGTCTATTCAAATCCCACGCGGAACGCAAGATATTCTTCCAGGCACTGTTGAGTTATGGCAGTATATCGAAGGGCAAGCACGCGAAATTTGCCGTCGTTACAATTATAAAGAAATTCGTACACCAATTTTTGAGCACACGGAGCTATTTTTACGTGGTGTTGGTGATACGACAGATATCGTACAAAAAGAAATGTACTCATTCCAAGATCGTGGAGAGCGCAGCTTAACATTACGTCCAGAAGGTACTGCACCTGTTGTACGTTCTTACGTTGAAAATAAAATGTTTGGTGATGCAACACAACCAACGAAATTATACTATATCGGTCAAATGTTCCGTTATGAAAGACCACAAGCAGGTCGCTATCGTCAATTCGTACAATTCGGTATCGAAGCAATCGGCAGTAATGATCCTGCAATTGATGCAGAAGTAATTGCACTTGCTGTTGAATTTTACCGCGGCATGGGCTTAAAAAATATTAAAGTTGTATTAAACAGTTTAGGTGATGCAGCGAGCCGTCAAGCACACCGTGATGCATTAATCGCACACTTTGAGCCACGTATCGGCGAATTCTGCTCTGACTGTCAATCTCGCTTAGAAAAGAACCCACTTCGAATTTTAGACTGTAAGAAAGACCGTAACCATGAATTAATGGGAACAGCACCATCTATTACAGAATACTTAAACGAAGATTCAGCAGTATACTACGACAAAGTTCAAGAACTATTAACGATGATGGATGTTCCATTTGAAAAAGATCCGAACTTAGTACGTGGTTTAGACTACTATCAACACACTGTTTTTGAAATTATGAGTGAGGCAGAAGGTTTCGGTGCGATCACTACATTAAGCGGTGGTGGCCGTTATAACGGACTTGTACAAGAAATCGGTGGACCAGAAATGCCAGGTATCGGTTTTGCAATGAGTATTGAACGTTTAATTATGGCGCTAAAAGCTGAAAATATTGAATTACCACTTGAACATAGCATTGATTGTTACGTTGTAGCGCTCGGTGAAAAAGCGAAAGACCATGCTGCAAAAGTTGCGTTCAATCTTCGTAAAGCTGGATTGTCAGTTGAAAAAGATTATTTAGATCGCAAAATGAAAGCACAATTTAAATCAGCAGATCGTCTAAAGGCGAAATTTGTAGCTGTATTAGGAGAAGATGAGCTGGATAAAGGTATCATTAACTTAAAAGATATGGCAACAGGTGAACAAGAAGAAGTAGCGTTAGATGTATTTGCTTCATACGTAGCAGAGAAATTAATATAGGGGGAACTTACAGTGGCTGAAAGAACACATGCATGTGGAAAAGTAACAGTAGAAGCTGTTGGACAAACAGTTCAATTAAAAGGTTGGGTACAAAAACGCCGTGACTTAGGTGGATTAATCTTTATCGATTTACGTGACCGCACAGGTATCGTACAAGTTGTATTTAACCCAGAAACATCAAAAGAAGCGTTAGAAGTAGCAGAAACAATTCGTAGTGAATACGTATTACACGTAGAAGGTACAGTTGTTGAACGTGGTGAAGGCGCAATTAATGACAATATGGCAACTGGTCGTATTGAAGTACAAGCAACAAAAGTAAATGTACTAAATGCAGCGAAAACAACGCCAATTATCATTGCTGATGATACAGATGCATCAGAAGATGTGCGTTTAAAATATCGTTATTTAGACTTACGTCGTCCTGTAATGTTCAACACATTCAAAATGCGTCACGACGTAACAAAAACAATTCGTAATTTCTTAGATACAGAAGAGTTTTTAGAAGTCGAAACACCAATTTTAACGAAAAGCACGCCAGAAGGAGCTCGTGACTATTTAGTACCAAGTCGTGTACATGATGGTGAATTCTATGCATTACCACAGTCACCACAGTTATTTAAACAGCTTCTTATGGTCGGCGGATTTGAGCGTTACTATCAAGTAGCACGTTGTTTCCGTGACGAAGATTTACGTGCGGATCGTCAACCAGAATTCACGCAAATCGATATCGAAGCTTCATTCTTAACACAAGATGAAATTTTAGATATGATGGAGCGTATGATGACGAAAGTTATGAAGGATGCAAAAGGTGTAGAAGTTAGTGCACCATTCCCTCGTATGAAATATGCTGATGCAATGGCTCGCTACGGTTCTGATAAGCCAGATACACGCTTTGAAATGGAACTAACAGACTTATCTGAGTTTGCAGCAGGTTGTGGATTTAAAGTGTTTACAAGTGCTGTAGAAAGCGGCGGACAAGTAAAAGCAATTAATGCAAAAGGTGCTGCAAGTAAATACTCTCGTAAAGACATCGATGCATTAACTGAATTTGTGAAAGTATACGGTGCAAAAGGTCTAGCTTGGCTTAAAGTTGAAGAAGACGGCCTAAAAGGACCGATTGCGAAATTCTTCGGTGAAGAAGATGCAAACGTGTTAATGACTACATTAGAAGCTACTGCTGGCGACTTATTACTATTTGTAGCAGATAAGAAGAGCGTTGTTGCAGATAGCTTAGGCGCACTTCGTTTACGTCTAGGTAAAGAGCTTGAGTTAATTGACGAAAGTAAATTTAACTTCCTATGGGTAACTGATTGGCCACTTCTTGAGTACGATGAAGATGCAGATCGTTACTTCGCAGCTCACCACCCATTCACAATGCCATTCCGTGAAGATGTTGAGCTACTAGAAACAGCACCAGAAAAAGCACGTGCACAAGCATATGACCTTGTATTAAACGGTTATGAGCTTGGTGGCGGATCACTTCGTATTTACGAGCGTGACGTACAAGAAAAAATGTTCAAAGCACTTGGATTCTCACAAGAAGAAGCGCAAGAGCAATTCGGATTCTTATTAGAAGCATTCGAATACGGTACACCACCACACGGCGGAATCGCATTAGGTTTAGACCGTCTTGTTATGTTACTTGCAGGCCGTACGAACCTTCGTGATACAATTGCATTCCCGAAAACAGCAAGCGCAAGCTGCTTATTAACAGAAGCTCCAAGCCCAGTTGCAGAAGCACAGCTTGAAGAATTGAACTTAAAATTAAGCTTGAAAGAAGAGAAGTAAGAATAGGGTCTAGATGGTTATACTATAACCGTCTAGACTTTTTTTGAGAGGAAGTTTAAAAAAGTCCGGTTCAGATGGAGGTCGCATCTCGTCGTTACTTCGCCAGTCCGGTGCTCGAGTAGTTAAAGCTACACTGCGCTCCTCCTGGCATAAGCGCCTCGAGCTGCTCGTCCCTCTGAATCCTCCTTTTTAAACATGTATTGAAGAGGAAGTTTAAAAAAGTCCGGTTCAGATGGAGGTCGCATCTCGTCGTTGCTTCGCTAGTCCGGTGCTCGAGTAGTTAAAGCTACACTGCGCTCCTCTTGGCATAAGCGCCTCGAGCTGCTCGTCCCTCTGAATCCTCCTTTTTAAACATGTATTGAAAGGGAAGTTTAAAAAGTCCGGTGTACACTATGTTTTCATTTTCGAAATATGTATTTTTAGGAATTCTATAACTTTTTCTATACAAATAGTCGGAAAAACGCTAGAATACATGGTAGACCATTTTTGTAATAGGAGTGTAGAGCTGAATGTTACATCAATTTTCACGTAATGAATTAGCCTTCGGTAAAGAAGGACTTGAAATATTAAAAAATAGTACAGTCGGTATTTTAGGAATTGGTGGCGTAGGGTCATTTTCGGCAGAAGCGTTAGCACGTTCTGGCGTAGGACGTCTCGTATTAGTTGATAAAGACGTTGTAGATATTACAAACGTAAACCGTCAAATTCATGCTTTAGTATCTACTGTAGGACGTTCAAAAGTAGAATTAATGAAAGAGCGTATTGCAGACATTAATCCGGAATGTGAAGTAATTGGACTAGAAATGTTTTATACAGATGAAACATATGAAGAGTTCTTTAAACACGGTTTAGATTTCGTAGTGGATGCATCTGATACAATTACGTTCAAAATCCATTTAATTAAACAATGTTTACGTCGTAAAATTAAAATTATCTCATGTATGGGTGCAGCAAATAAAATGGACCCAACTCGTTTCCGTATTGCGGATATCTCTAAAACACATACAGATCCAATTGCGAAAGTAATTCGTACGAAGCTTCGTAAAGAGGGTATTAAAAAAGGTGTAAAAGTTGTCTTCTCTGACGAGAATCCAATCGTAATTCGTGAAGAAGTACGTAAAGAGATCGTACCAGACGAAAATGCAAAAATTCGTAAAGCGAAATTACCACCTTCATCAAATGCATTCGTACCATCTGTGGCAGGCTTAATTATGGCAAGTCACGTTGTACGTGAACGTATTAAAAACGTAGAAGTGAAACGTGTGGGGCAAGAATAAAGTGAAAGCATATATCCATTTTGGATATATGCTTTTTTATATGTATTAAAGAAATAAAAATATTTGCATTACTACTAGTTCAAATGTGAGCAAGGCTAGTAAGTAATGATTATATTTACCCAATCTATTTTGGGCGTTTCTTTGTATGACAGGGAGGAATGTTATTGTCAATCTTTGTCGTTAAATCGATATCCTTTGTCGAATCGTTGATATATTGCAAGTTGTGATAGATATATTTGAAAAATCGTTGATATAATTTCAATTACCGATATATATGGTTCACCGAAAACAAACAAGGATGTCACTTTTTTAACTAAGTGACATCCTTGTTTTTAATTCTCTGCAGAATAAATAATATCTAAATTCCCGTTTTGATCGGTTTTGAAAATCGGGGCAATTTGATCTTCTTGCTCTTCGACTGAAACAAGTTTTCGAGCACGATCCATAATTCTAACAAGCATCGCGTAATCTTCTTCGATTGCTTGTTGTTTTTTTGTGAGTACCGCTAATTTTGCTTCAAGTTCATTATTCGTTTTTTGTAGGGAAGTGAGCTGATTTTGTAATACATCATTTTCAGTTTGCAACTTTGCGATTGAAGGGTTATTATGTTCCATGTTTTGCAAAAATGAGATGACATTTTGCATTGTAAGTTCCTGTTTACTTGGCGTAATATCTTCTGAAAACTCAGCATCGATTACGAGTTGTTTCGTTTTCGTGAACTGATCTTTTTCTATTTTAGCTTCAGAACGTTTTAATTCTTTACGTTGTTTTTTTGCAATCTGCACTGCATCTTCGTAATTCGCTCGTACTTCAGCATTCCATCTAAAGCCACAAGCTGCTGAAGTGCGGTTCAACGCATCGCCGACTTCATCAAATGCTTTTATTTGTGTACTTCCGCTGCGAATATGTCGTAAAACAGTTTCTGCTAAAAGGAGATCATCTTCTTTTGTCCATGCATCTTGACGTGTTTTCATAAGCGAAGCCTCCATAATGGTGACGTTTTCGTTTATGTTACCCTTTATTTTTCGTTTTATTCGAAGTTTGTAATCTTTCATAAACAGTAGAAAGTGCTTGCTCAAATTTTCCTGTCGTTTTCGGTTTATAATATTGCTTGTTTTTTATTTTATCAGGTAAGTATTGTTGCCTTACCCAGCCGTTTGGATGGTCGTGTGGATATAAATATCCAATGCCTCTTCCAAGTGATTCTGCGCCTTTGTAATGACTATCTTTTAAATGGCTTGGAATATCACCTGTTTGATCGTTACGTAAATCATGTAGTGCAGCATCCAGTGCTTTATAAGCTGAATTTGATTTTGGTGATAAGCATAGCTCGATAACGGCATTTGCAAGTGGGATGCGTGCTTCTGGGAATCCGACTCGTTCAGCTGATTCAATTGCAGCTAGTGTACGCGGTCCAGCTTGTGGGCTAGCAAGTCCAATATCTTCATAAGCCATAATAAGAAGGCGTCTGCCAATACTTTGTAAATCACCTGCTTCAATAAGGCGTGCTAAATAATGGAGCGCTGCATTTACATCACTTCCGCGCACTGATTTTTGAAATGCTGATAATACGTCATAATGAGCATCGCCGCCTTTGTCGTGAACGAAGCTCTTCTTTTGTAAGCATTCTTCTGCAATCTCGAGTGTGATTTCAGCCGCTTGATCGTCTGTAGTAAAGCTGGATAATACAGCAAGCTCAAGTGCGTTATAAGCGGAACGCATATCACCACCAGAGGCGTTTGTAAAGTGATGTAGTGCTTCATCTGTTATCGTTACAGCATATTCTCCAAGGCCTTTTTCTTTATCTTCTAAAGCTCTTTTTAACCCAATTAAAATATCATCTTCTGTTAGTGCGTGTAATTCGAAAATTTGACATCTGCTTCGAATAGCGGAGTTTATTGCATGGAATGGATTACTTGTCGTTGCACCAATTAAAGTAAGAAGTCCGCTTTCTAAATGAGGTAATAGAAAGTCTTGCTTTGCTTTATCTAGACGGTGAACTTCATCTAAAATTAAAACGAGGTGTCGATGCATCTTCGCTTCTTGTACGACAACTTCCATATCTTTTTTATTGTGAGTAACAGCGTTTAATAGACGAAACGGGGTACCGGTACTTCCTGCAATTGCACTGGCAATGGATGTTTTTCCTGTACCTGGAGGACCGTATAAAATCATAGATTGAAAATGATTTGCTTGGACCATTCGCCATAAAATCTTTCCTTCACCAACTAAATGCTGTTGCCCAATAATTTCTTGAATATTTGTAGGGCGCATTCGATGTGCGAGTGGTTGTTTCATTTAGACCGTCTCCCTTAACATATAATCTCGTTCTATCGTATCATTTTTTTCTACGGAATTTGAAATAGTATGCTGTTTTATGGGAAAAATGAAGATGAATATTTTCATTTTTCTTTCAATTGTAATAATTCCCGAGTTTTTCAATGTGATTTTATGTTATCATTTTGATACACAAGTTGAAATTTCTTATAATACTATATTATGCTATAATTTCATAGGATTTTAAATTGTGTTCTTTTTATAAATAAGATATAACCAATAGAAGTGAAAATTTGAAAAGAGGTGCAAAATAGATGAAGATTTCAACAAAGGGCCGCTATGGCTTAACAATTATGATCGATCTTGCAAAAAAGTTTGGTGAAGGTCCGATTTCATTAAAATCAATTGCGCAGGCGCATGACTTATCGGAGCATTACTTAGAGCAATTAATTTCACCACTTCGTAACGCTCGTCTAGTGAAGAGTACGCGAGGTGCATATGGCGGATATGTATTATCTGATCAACCAGCTAACATTACAGCTGGGGATGTGATCCGTGTATTAGAGGGACCGATTAGTGTTGTAGAAATGATAGAAGAAGAAGAGCCAGCACAGCGCCAGTTATGGATGCGTGTTCGTGATGCGGTGCAAGAAGTGTTAGATAGTACAACGTTAGAAGATTTAGTACGTTATGAGGAAGAAAATCACGGGGGCTATATGTTTTACATTTAATTCCTTGTGAAACGATTTGGAAAGAAGGAGATTTAATGGAACGCATTTACTTAGATCATGCTGCGACATCTCCGACTCACCCAGAAGTGGTCGAAAAGATGATTCCATATATGACAGAAATATTCGGGAACCCGTCTAGTATTCACTTTTATGGACGTCAAACTCGTCACACAGTAGATGAGGCGAGACGAGTGTGTGCACGCAGTATTCATGCGAATCCGAATGAAATTATATTTACGAGCGGTGGTACAGAAGCTGATAATTTAGCGCTTATAGGTGTAGCACGTGCGAACCGTCATAAAGGTAATCACATTATAACGACGCAAATTGAACATCATGCGATTTTGCATACGTGCGAATTGTTAGAGCGTGAAGGGTTTGAAGTGACATATTTACCTGTCGATGAAACAGGGCGCATTCAAGTTTCTGACATACAAAAGGCATTAACCGAAGAGACGATTCTTGTATCTGTTATGTTTGGGAATAATGAAGTAGGGACAATGCAACCAATTGTAGAAATAGGAAAGCTACTAAAGGAGCATCAAGCTTATTTCCATACAGATGCGGTACAAGCTTATGGTTTGGTAGAAATTGATGTGAAAGAGTTTGGTATTGATTTATTATCCATTTCAGCCCATAAAATTAACGGACCAAAAGGTGTAGGGTTCTTATACGCTGGTGCAAATGTGAAATTTGAGCCGTTATTAATAGGCGGAGAGCAAGAAAGAAAACGCCGTGCTGGTACGGAAAATGTGCCTAGTATTGCTGGGCTTCAGCATGCAATTCTTATTGCTGAAAAAACTCGTGAGCAAAAAAATGCCCAATATGAAGAGTTTAAAGATATAATGGTATCTGTCTTCAAAAATGAAGGCATTACTTTCGAGGTAAACGGAAACTTAGAACATCGCTTACCGCATGTGCTTAATGTAAGTTTTACAGGAATGAACATTGAACCGTTTCTTGTGAACTTAGACCTAGCTGGCATTGCAGTATCAAGTGGTTCTGCTTGTACAGCTGGTTCGATTGATCCATCACATGTATTAGTAGCGATGTTTGGAAAAGACTCCGATCAAATACGTTCATCCGTACGCTTTAGTTTTGGGCTTGGAAATACGAAAGAGCAAATTGAAAAAGCGGCGTACGAAACAGTGAAAATCGTGAAGCGATTAACACAAAATTAGCATGGGAGGTGACATGATGAACAAACTACCTCACGAAACACGCGTTGTCATCGGAATGTCCGGTGGCGTCGATTCATCTGTAGCAGCACTTTTATTAAAAGAGCAAGGTTATGATGTAATCGGAATTTTTATGAAAAACTGGGATGATACAGATGAGAATGGTGTCTGCACAGCAACTGAAGATTACAATGATGTAATTGAAGTGTGTAACCAAATCGGTATTCCGTATTATGCAGTAAACTTTGAAAAACAATACTGGGATAAAGTATTTACGTACTTCTTAGATGAGTACCGAGCTGGTCGTACACCAAATCCAGATGTAATGTGTAATAAAGAAATTAAATTTAAAGCATTTTTAGAGCATGCAATTGCGCTTGGTGCTGATTATGTAGCAACAGGCCATTATGCACGCGTTGCTTATATGGACGGCGAATATAAAATGCTTCGCGGCGTTGATGACAATAAAGATCAAACATACTTCTTAAATCAATTAAGCCAAGAGCAATTATCAAAAACAATGTTCCCGTTAGGTGAATTAAAGAAACCGCAAATTCGTGAAATGGCGAAAGAAGCTGGCTTAGCGACAGCGGCGAAAAAAGATAGTACAGGTATTTGCTTCATTGGTGAGCGTAACTTTAAAGATTTCTTAAGTAACTACTTACCAGCGCAACCAGGTGTAATGCAAACATTATCTGGTGAAGTGAAAGGAAAGCATGACGGTTTAATGTACTATACAATTGGACAACGTCATGGACTTGGAATTGGTGGTAACGGTGATCCGTGGTTTGCTGTTGGGAAAAACTTGAAAGAAAACATTTTATATGTTGATCAAGGATTCCATAACGAACTTCTATATGGTGATGAAGTTATTGCTACGAATGTAGGATGGGTAAGTAACAAAGTAAAAGAAACAGAATTTAAGTGCACGGCGAAATTCCGTTATCGTCAAGAAGACAATAAAGTAACGGTTCAAATCGTTGATGAAAATACAGTTCGTATTCTTTGTGATGAGCCAATTCGTGCAATTACACCAGGACAAGCAGTTGTGTTCTATGATGGAGATGAGTGCTTAGGCGGTGCTACAATTGATGAAGTATACCGTAGTGGTAAGAAATTGGATTATTTAGGATAAATGAGAAGCCTCTGCCGATTAGCGGTTAGAGGTTTCTTTTACATAAAGCGAATTTTCGTTCGCTTGGAAAATACATTCTTTGTTATAATTTGTTGTAGAGGTGAAGGACATGTCAAACAAACTTGAAACAGGTATTCAATATATGCAAGAAGGAAATTGGGAAGAAGCAGCTAAAAATTTTACAGAAGCAATCGAAGAAAATCCAAAAGATGCGCTTGGATACATTAATTTTGCAAATTTATTAGACGTATTAGGTGATAGCGAACGAGCGATTTTATTTTATAAACGTGCACTAGAGTTAGATGATAAATCTGCAGCTGCCTATTATGGTTTAGGAAATGTATATTATGGCCAAGAGCAATTTACTGAGGCGAAAGCTGTATTTGAACAAGCAATGCAAGCTGGATTACAATCAGCTGATGTAACATTTATGTTAGGTATCACACATGTACAGCTTGGAAATGATCGTCTTGCACTACCATTCTTACAAAGAGCAACAGAATTAGATGAAAACGATGTGGAAGCTGTATTCCAGTGCGGACTTTGCTTCGCTCGACTAGAACACATTCAAGAGGCGAAACCTTATTTTGAAAAGGTATTAGAAATGGATGAAGAGCATGCAGATGCGTATTACAATTTAGGTGTTGCGTACGTATTTGAGGAAAATAATGAGAAGGCTCTCGCTTTATTTAAGAAAGCAACTGAAATTCAGCCAGATCACTTTTTAGCGGGTAATGGCGTTCGTTTATTAGAGCAAGAAGCTGAATAAGATAAAAATATAGTTTAATGGGTAGTTATCCCTCATCTAAAGAGGTGGGGGATGTACTGCTCATTAAAGTGAAAATATCGGAAAGGAGAGGAAAGATGGGAAATCAACATGCAATGGATTTGTTTGAGGAAGAGAAAAAGTTTATAAAAGCGCAAGTTCTTCATACCATTTTCCACAACGAAGAAAACCTCTATTCCGTTGTCAGTATGAAAGTCATTGAAACGAATGAAACATATGACGAAAAGAAAGTAATGATAAACGGTCATTTTCCCCGCATGCATGAAGATGAAGTGTTTACATTGACAGGTCACTTTAAGGACCATCCAAAGTATGGAAAACAATATATGGTTGAAACATTTAAAAAAGAATTGCCGCAAACAAAAGCAGGTATGGTGCAATATTTAGCGAGTGATTTATTTAAAGGGATAGGAAAGCGTACAGCGGAAAAAATTGTGGATCATCTCGGGGAACATGCTATTTCTAAAATTATGGATGACCCTGAGGCGTTAAATGGTGTTGTTAACAAACAAAAGGCTCAGGAAATATATGAGACAATTGTTGAACATCAAGGATTAGAGAAAGTAATGAGCTTTTTAAATGGTTACGGTTTTGGAACGAAACTTTCTATTAAGATTTACCAGCAATATAAAGAGATGACATTAGAAGTGATTCGTAATAATCCGTATCAACTTATTGAAGAAGTGGACGGGATTGGTTTTGGACGAGCGGATGATATAGGGCGTGCGTTAGGAATATCGGGTAATCACGACGACCGTGTACGAGCGGGATGTTTTTACACATTAGAGAATGTCTCATTGCAACTTGGTCACGTTTATATGAGGAAAGATCAACTTGTAAGAGAAACGATGTCACTTTTAAACAATCAAGAAGGAAGAGTGACTGAGGAAGATATTATAGGTTGTATTGAAACAATGCAAAGTGAAGGGAAAGTCATCATAGAAGAAGAACGAGTGTATTTAGCAACTTTATTCTACTCTGAAAAAGGTGTTGTAAAGTCTATTCGTCGATTGATGAATCAAGAGGAAACACCTTCATTTCCTGAAGCAGAAGTGTTAAAAACATTAGGTGAAATTGAAGAACAGTTAAACGTGCAGTATGCACCGTTTCAGCAAGAAGCGATTCAAACGGCACTTCATAAGCCAATGATGTTATTAACAGGTGGACCAGGAACGGGGAAAACAACTGTTATTAAAGGGATTGTTGAAATGTATGCGTCACTTCACGGATTATCGTTAAATCCGAATGAATACAGTGATGATAATCCATTTCCAATACTATTAACAGCTCCAACAGGAAGAGCAGCGAAGCGGATGAGTGAATCGACAGGACTTCCAGCTTGCACAATTCACCGTTTGCTTGGCTGGACGCCAGAAGGATCTTTCCAGCGTAATGAAACGGATCCTGTCCAAGGTAAGCTCCTTATTATTGATGAATTTTCAATGGTTGATATTTGGCTTGCGAATCAGCTATTTAAGTCGCTACCGACGAACATTCAAGTTATCGTTGTAGGTGATGAAGATCAGTTGCCATCTGTAGGACCTGGACAAGTATTAAAAGATTTATTAAATGCAGGCGCAGTTCCGACAGTGAAGCTTACTGAAATTTATCGTCAAGCAGAAGGCTCATCTGTTATTCAACTTGCCCATGCAATCAAAGACGGCACGCTCCCGCCAGATTTAGCACAAAATAAAAAAGATCGTTCATTTATCAGCTGTACAGGGGCTCAAATTGTTGAGGTTGTGAAAAAAGTTTGTGAAAATGCTAAAACAAAAGGATTTAGTGCAAGGGATGTCCAAGTATTAGCGCCGATGTACCGCGGGCCTGCTGGTATTAATGTATTAAACGAAGCATTGCAACAAGTATTTAATCCGAAGAGGGAAAAGAGTAAAGAAATTGCTTACGGTGATGTTGTATACCGAAGAGGCGATAAAGTACTGCAACTCGTTAATCAGCCAGAGAGCCAGGTGTTTAATGGTGATATTGGAGAAATTGTTTCGGTGTTTTATGCGAAAGAAAACGTTGAGCAACAAGATATGATTATCGTTTCATTTGATGGAATTGAGGTAACGTATACAAAGCCCGATTTAAATCAAATTACGCATGCATATTGTTGTTCCATTCATAAATCACAAGGTAGTGAATTTCCGATTGTTATTATGCCGATCGTGAAAAGTTACAACCGTATGTTACGTCGTAATTTAATTTACACGGGCATTACAAGAAGTAAGAAGTTCCTTATTATTTGCGGGGAGGAAGCAGCTTTCAAATCCGGTGTAAATCGCCTTGATGATGCAATGCGTCAAACAACTTTGGCTAGTCGCTTGCAGGAATCACAAGGAGAAGTACAGATGGTCACAGTTAATGGCGAAGAAATGGACGTGGAAAACATTTCACCGTATGATTTCATGTAACAAGGTGAAATTATATAGTGAAACTTTCAAACGCATAGCGTTGAAAGGCTCCAGCGATGTATAAACGAATGCAGTTTGGACATAATGGCGAATAGAATCTGGGAGTCTGTAAGGAGATGAAAGCCATATGTTCATTTGTCCAAATTGCAAAGGGAAAGACATTGGAAAAATAGGTGTCAACCAATTTTATTGCTGGAATTGTTATATCGAATTATCGGTTTCAAAGGGGAAAATCCATACGCATCAAGTTGAGGAAGATGGTTCATTAAGCTCTCTTGATGATTTATTTGATGAGAATGAAAGAACGATCGGATAACGAAAAGGGGGATTTACTTTGAATCTACGCAATTCATTAATCGCATTAGGTGTTGGAGCTGCAGCATATCAATATGCTCGTAAGCAAGATGTATTTTCAAAACGCAATATGAAAAAAGCACGTAAGATGATTAAGTCTTACTTATAATCATTTCGATAAAGTGAAAAACTCCCTTATTGACGAGGGAGTTTTTTTATGCGCTCATATGCAAATAAAAAAGTCCGATTTCTGAGAAAAGATAAGATAGACCGTAGCAGCCAACGCCGAGTATTCCATACTGCCATAATTGCTTCGCTTTTTCTTTACGTGAGGAACGAATAAAGAACCCCTTCCAAATACCAAACCCGATACAAATCCATTCAAGAATCATAAAAAGTGCTGATAATCCAAGCATAAACAAAACCATAATTAGCCCTCCTGATTATATTAATTCATGCTGTATTCTCAGGGGTGGTTGTCCTTGTTATGTTATTTATATGTACGTCTTTAAAAAACAGTATGGTCCGTATGAAAAGATTTTAAAAGTTTCGCACATAACCTACCCCATTTATTTTCAAAATAAAGGTGGAGGAGGTTTTTCATGTGAAGAATCTTAAAATCATTTGGATATATCGTTTAGGATTATTATTACTTGTTTTTCTTTGTTTGCTCGTCTTTTTAAAAATTAAGCCACTATGGGCACCGATTATTTTTGTATTTAAAGTAGCAATCACGCCATTTCTTATCGCTTGTTTTATTGCGTATTTATTGCATCCTTTAATTGAAAAAATCCATAAGGAAGGGATGCCCCGTACACTTGCCATTTTGCTTATTTATATCCTTTTCTTTGGCGGAATTGGTTATGGGATTTATAAAGGAACGCCAGTCGTTATTAAACAGTTACAAGAGATTAATGAACAATTTCCGCAGTTTACAAAGATGTACGATTCGTGGATGGATGGCGTTACAGAACAAACAGCGAATTTCCCTTCGTTCATTCATGAAAAGGTGAAACAACTTTTTGTGGGTGTGGAAACGAAGATTCAAGCGCTTTTAAATAAAGTGATGAGTACAGCTCGTGGTGTACTCGATTCATTGCTCATTATTTTCTTAATACCGTTCATTGTATTTTACATATTAAAAGATTATGGTGAGTTTTATCATATCTTTTGGAAACTAGTCCCAAGTAAATGGCGAGGTACGGGGCAAATGCTTGCGAAAGAAATTGATAAGTCACTTGGAAGTTATATTCGAGGACAGTTATTTGTTTGTTTGGTATTAGGGGGAGTATCAGCTCTTTCTTTTTGGTTTATCGGTATGAAATATCCATTATTGCTTGGTATTATTATTGGGGTAACGGATATAATCCCGTACTTCGGCCCTATTTTAGGAGCGATCCCGACGTTAATGATTGCAGCAACAGTATCAACGAGCTTACTTATTAAGGCGGGTATTACGATTGCTATTTTGCAATTTGTGGAAAGTAACATTTTATCGCCTTACATTGTTGGTAAGTCACTTCGTATGCATCCCGTTATTATTATGCTTGCATTACTAGTTGGAGGGGAAGTAGCTGGTATTGTAGGGTTACTAATATCGGTTCCCATCTTAGCAGTTATTCGCACCGTCATTGTTCATGTGAAGCCTCTCTTGAAAAAAGAAGATGTGTAAGTATAGAAGCCCTCTATGTAAGAAATAGAGGGCTAATCGTATATTTATTTAGAAATCTGCTCGTGTATCTTTTGAACGAGGGAGCTCACATCATTTGTTTGAATATGTTTTATTTTTTTCCATTCGTTATCATACATAAATACAATTTGATTGTTGAAAAGACGCTTTTGTTCTTTTAGATTAGAAATTTTTGCGAAAGAGTACTCTTCAAATATTGGATTGTTACTTACATCTGGTCCATAAAAGAATAGCCTTCTGTTCGTTAAAATCAATAGGCCTGGTCTCGCGACGGAACGATAAATAAATATGTCTAATGAACATGCTGCGTAAAGTAATATTGTTTCGTTAGTCGCTAATATGTTTTTAGCTTTGCTAAGTAAGGTTGTCATTGTGATCGCTCCTTTATTTTATTAACAATAATTTAATTATAGCAAAAAAGGTAATATTTATAATTTTTTATAAATTATTCTTGTAAGGAGATTCCGATTTGTTAATAAACGCATAATATATGAAAAGGCTGTTAAGAATGAATAGTAGAATACCTATGATAAATAAGCAATTAATACAATATAAATGATTATCTACATTGACAAACTTAAGAGAATTCTATTATATTTAGTCATATAATACATTAAATCAATGACGGAACAAGTACGTTACAGTCCATTTATAGAGAGAAGCTTCCATATGGCTGAAAGAAGCTTTAAATGAAGGGTAACAGAAAGCTAATCCTGAGAGCAGCTAATCACTGCCGTCTTGCCACGTTACGGCACCATGAGGTGATGAATTGATTGTTATTGTAATCAATTCATAATTAGGGTGGTATCGCGAGTTAACTCTCGTCCCTTTTATAGGGACGGGAGTTTTTTNNAGGAGGAAAATACAATGAAACAACTAACAGGCGCACAAATTCGTCAAATGTTTTTAGACTTTTTCCAAGAAAAAGGACATGCAGTAGAACCTAGTGCATCACTAGTTCCACATGAAGATCCATCTCTTCTATGGATTAATAGTGGTGTAGCTACATTAAAAAAATATTTTGATGGACGTGTAATCCCACAAAATCCACGTATTACAAATGCTCAAAAATCAATTCGTACAAACGATATTGAAAACGTAGGGAAAACAGCTCGTCACCATACATTCTTTGAAATGTTAGGAAACTTCTCAATCGGTGATTACTTCAAAGAAGAAGCAATTACATGGGCTTGGGAATTCTTAACGAGCGACAAATGGATCGGATTCGATAAAGAATTACTATCAGTTACAATCCATCCAGAAGATGAAGAAGCATTCACAATTTGGAATGAAAAAATGGGCGTTCCAAAAGAGCGTATTATCCGCTTAGAAGAAAACTTCTGGGATATTGGTGAAGGACCAAGTGGACCGAATACAGAGATTTTCTATGACCGCGGGGAAGCTTACGGTAATGACTTTAGTGACCCAGAATTATATCCAGGCGGAGAAAACGAGCGTTACTTAGAAGTATGGAACCTTGTATTCTCTCAATTTAACCATAATCCAGACGGTTCATATACACCACTTCCTAAGAAAAACATTGATACAGGGATGGGTCTAGAACGTATGACATCTATCGTTCAAGATGTGCCTACAAACTTTGATACAGACCTATTCATGCCGATGATTGGTGCAACAGAATCAATTTCTGGTGAGAAATATCGTAATGGCGATTTAGAAAAAGATATGGCATTCAAAGTAATTGCTGACCATATCCGTACAGTAACATTCGCTGTTGGTGACGGTGCTCTTCCATCTAACGAAGGTCGTGGTTATGTATTACGTCGCTTATTACGCCGCGCTGTTCGTTATTCGAAGAAATTAAACATTAACCGTCCATTCATGTTTGAATTGGTACCGGTTGTTGGAGAAGTAATGAAAGACTTCTATCCAGAAGTACTTGAAAAGAAAGATTTCATTGCGAAAGTTGTGAAAAATGAAGAAGAGCGTTTCCATGAAACACTTCATGATGGTGAAGCAATTTTAGCTGAAGTTATTGCAAAAGCAAAAGAAGAAAAAACAACTGTTATTTCTGGAGTAGATGCGTTCCGTCTATATGACACATACGGTTTCCCAATCGAATTAACAGAAGAATATGCAGAAGAAGCTGGTATGACAGTTGACCAAGAAGGCTTCGAAAATGAAATGGAAAAACAACGTGAGCGTGCACGTGCTGCTCGTCAAGACGTTGACTCAATGCAAGTTCAAGGCGGTGTACTTGGAGAAGTTAAAGTAGCGAGTGAGTTCGTTGGTTACGGTACAGTTGCAACGGAAAGTAACGTTGTTGCACTTGTGAAAAACGGTGAGTACACAGATAGCTTACAAGCAGGGGAAGAAGGACAGTTAATTCTTGACGTAACACCATTCTACGCTGAGAGCGGTGGACAAATTGCTGACCGTGGTTACCTTCTTGCTGACGGCGTGAAAGTTCTTGTAAAAGACGTACAAAAAGCACCAAATGGTCAAAACTTACACAAAGTAGCTGTGGAAGAAGGCACGTTAACGAAAGATGCAGCTGTGAAAGCTGTTATCGATACGAAAAACCGTAGTAGCGTTGTGAAAAATCATACAGCAACTCACTTACTACACCAAGCATTAAAAGACGTACTTGGAACGCATGTTAATCAAGCAGGTTCTCTTGTAACTTCTGAACGTCTACGCTTTGACTTCTCTCACTTCGGTCAAGTGCAAGCTGACGAATTAGAAAAAATTGAGCGTATGGTAAACGAGAAAATTTGGGAAAGTATTAACGTTGAGATTTCTCAAAAATCAATCGGAGAAGCAAAAGAAATGGGCGCAATGGCATTATTCGGTGAAAAATACGGTGATGTTGTACGCGTTGTACAAGTTGGCGATTACAGCTTAGAGCTTTGCGGTGGTTGTCACGTTGATAATACAGCTTCTATCGGTATTTTCAAAATCGTTGCTGAGTCTGGTATCGGTGCAGGAACTCGTCGTATTGAGGCGGTAACTGGTAAGTCTGCATACGAATTAATGAACGATCAAGTAGGTTTATTAAAAGAAGCAGCAGGAAAAATGAAAACAAATCCGAAAGATATTTTAACAAGAGTTGATGGTCTATTTGCTGAAGTGAAACAACTTCAAAAAGAAAACGAATCTCTTGCTGCGAAATTAAGCAATATTGAAGCTGGAAACTTAACTGATTCTGTAATGACAGTTGATGGTGTGAATGTATTAGCAGCGAAAGTAAATGTTGCAGATATGAACAACTTACGTACGATGATGGATGATCTAAAAAATAAATTAGAGTCAGCAGTTGTTGTATTAGCGTCTGTTAATGACGATAAAGTAAACATCCTAGCAGGTGTAACGAAAGACTTAATTAGCCAAGGTTACCATGCTGGTAAACTTGTGAAAGAAGTAGCTTCTCGTTGCGGCGGTGGCGGTGGTGGCCGTCCTGATATGGCACAAGCAGGTGGTAAAAACCCAGCTCAAGTCGAAGAAGCTTTAGCATTTGTACAAGAGTACGTTAAATCTGTTTCAAAATAAAGAGATAGTAGTGTACAATGGTAGGGAGAGGAGAAGTTCTTCTCCCTATACTTACTATATAAGTGAGGTGCTTGAAATGGACGGTTTTGATAAAACAATGAAGTTTAGCATTCAAGATGAAAAACAGAGTGTCCATGTAAATGATGTACTTTTAACTGTGTATGATGCACTTCAAGAAAAAGGCTATAATCCGATTAACCAAATCGTCGGTTATTTATTAAGTGGAGACCCAGCATACATACCTCGCCATAAAGATGCACGAAGCATCGTTCGTAAGCTTGAACGTGATGAGATCATTGAAGAGCTTGTGAAGTCTTACTTGAAACATCATCGTGAGGAGTAGTTTATGCGGATATTAGGTTTAGATGTAGGTACAAAAACAGTCGGAGTTGCAATGAGCGACGAAATGGGCTGGACAGCACAAGGATTAGAAACAATTAAGATTAACGAAGAACGAGGTCACTTTGGTTTTGATCGTATTTCTGAGTTAGTAAAGCAGTACAATGTGGACAAAATAGTAGTAGGTTTACCTAAAAATATGAATGGTACAATTGGCCCACGTGGTGAAGCGTGCCAACAATTTGCAGAAAACCTACGAGAGCTGTTACAATTAGACGTTGTAATGTGGGACGAGCGTTTGTCGACGATGGCAGCGGAACGTCTACTCATTTCAGCGGATGTAAGCCGTAAGAAGCGAAAACAAGTAATCGATAAGATGGCTGCAGTCGTAATCTTACAAGGATTTTTAGATAGTAAATAAGAGGTGACCAAAATGGAAGAAAATCAAATTACAATTGTAGACGAAAAAGGTAACGAACATTTATGTGAAATTATTTTCACTTTTGATGCTGAAAAATTTGGTAAAAAATCATACGTAGTCTTCTCTCCAATCGGTGAAGTAGACGAAGATGGAGACCAAATTTATGATGCAATGGCTTATGAGCAAAATGAAGAAGAGGGCGGAAGTTTACTTCCAATCGAATCTGAAGAAGAGTGGGAAATGGTACAAGAAATGTTCAACACTCTTGCTGATGAGCAAGAAGCTGAATAATAAGTACTGAAAAGATGGACGACATACAGTCCATCTTTTTTTTGTATTTATATGTAAAATGAAAGATTTTTTGTCGAAACTGTGTAATCCTTTGTAGTATAATGAGACGGA
Organism: Bacillus sp. AFS012607; assembly: GCF_002558005.1. Lineage (NCBI taxonomy): Bacteria > Bacillati > Bacillota > Bacilli > Caryophanales > Bacillaceae > Bacillus > Bacillus sp. AFS012607. The sequence goes on along the minus strand of NZ_NTVM01000039.1, from coordinate 10,149 downwards.
TTGTAGAAAAATAAAATGGATACTAAAAAAGATAGGCGAATTTGTTGTGGCTTTCCATCATGCTGTATAGAAACATATACATATGGTCTACAATTGAATAAGGAGGAAGAGTTTTGATAGAGAATCAAGTGAAAAAGAAGCGTAGACGCATCTTTTTATTTTCGATTATTGCACTGCTTTTAGTTTGTGGTTCAGTCTATGCGTATATTTCATCCGCATTAGGACCAGTTGATAGCGGGAATAAAAAAGAGATTGAAGTAGAAATTCCGAAAGGATCATCTACAAGTAAAATTGGAGAAATTTTAGAAGAAAAAGGCGCTGTGAAAAACGGTACAGTTTTTAGTTTTTATACAAAGGCTAAATCGAAAAGTTTACAAGCAGGTACATATTTATTAAATCCTTCGATGAATGCTAAAGATGTTATCGAACAAATGTCATCTGGCAACGTGCATCGTCCAGCTCTTTATAAAGTGACGATCAAAGAAGGAGCTCAAGTAACTGAAATTGCAGAAACGATTGCGGCAGAACTAAAGTGGAATAAAGATGATGTTACGCGTCAATTAAACGATAAAGCATTTATTCAAAAAATGCAGCAAAAGTATCCGAAGTTATTAACGGATAAAATCTTTGATAGTAATATTAAATACCCATTAGAAGGTTATTTATATCCTGCGACGTATTCATTTTATAAGAAAGATACGACGTTAGAAGAAATCGTAATTCCGATGCTTGAGAAAACAAATGCAATCATTGTTCAAAATGAGGCAAAAATGAAAGCAAAGAACTGGGATGTTCATCAGCTTTTAACATTATCTTCACTTATTGAAGAAGAGGCAACTGGTTTTACAGATCGTCAAAAGATCTCTAGTGTCTTTTATAATCGTTTAGAGAAAGGTATGCCGCTTCAAACGGATCCAACGGTATTATATGCACTTGGAAAGCATAAACAACGTGTATTATACGAAGATTTAAAGGTCAACTCACCGTACAATACGTATGTTGTAAAAGGATTGCCGGTAGGGCCGATCGCAAACTCTGGTAAACATTCAGTGGAAGCTGCGTTAGAACCTGCGCAAACAGATTATTATTATTTCTTAGCTGCACCAAGTGGTGAAGTGTACTATGCGAAAACATTAGAAGAGCATAATGCATTAAAGCAAAAATACATTACGAAAAAACAGTGAAATGGGGAGGGATAGCGAAAAAAGTCGCACATCCCTCTTTTTTGTGGTAAAATATATCGGGTTAAAAACTGGCAGAAGAATCGTTTTTAATATCAAAACGGGACGTACAAGCTAAGGGTAAAACTGGCTTGTATTTTTATTGCATTCTATGTGGGAAAAGACGTCATAGAGGCACTTCTCCATGTAAATAAGGAGGACCATTTATGGAGGATGCAGTTAACGAGTACCTATTATCATTTATTGATCCGAAAGATAAATTAATTCTTGAAATGGAAGAATATGCAACAGAAAATCATGTGCCGATTATGGATCGACTTGGAATGGAATTTATGCTGCAATTTTTACGTTTAATTGGACCGAAAAGCATTTTAGAACTTGGAACAGCAATCGGTTATTCTAGTATTCGTATGATGCAAGCTATTTCAAATTCACGTATTGTGACAGTTGAGCGCAATCGTGAGCGATATGAAAAAGCACTTGAATATATAGAACGTTCCCCAGTAACAGATCGTATTTCAGTTATTTACGGTGATGCGTTAGAGACAGGTGAACAAGTAAAAGAACACGGGACATTTGACGTTATTTTTATTGATGCAGCAAAAGGACAGTATCGTCGCTTTTTTGACTTATATGAACCGTTATTAAATCCTGGTGGCGTAATTATTTCAGATAATGTTATGTACCATGGTCTTGTAACGACAAAAGAGAAAATTGAAAACAGACGTACACGTGGTTTAATCCGTCGTATTAAGACGTACAATGAGTGGCTTATGAACCATGAAGGATACGATACAACGATTTTCCCAATTGGTGATGGAGTAGCTGTTAGTAAAAAGAGAGGGTGACCAAGGTATGAAGAAACCTGAATTGTTAGTAACGCCAAGAGCGGTGGCGGATATCGAACTTCTTGCGAAAGCAGGAGCAGATGCGGTAATGATCGGTGAGCAAAAGTTTGGTTTACGTTTAGCAGGGGAGTTTTCACGTGAAGATGTAAAACAAACTGTGAAGATTGCACATGAAAATGGTGTGAAAGTATACGTAGCCATGAACGCTATGTTCCACAACGATAAAGTAGAAGAATTAACAGATTACGTTTCATTTTTAAATGAAGTAAATGTAGATGCAATTGTTTTCGGAGATCCAGCAGTATTAATGGCTGTTCGCGAAGTAGCGCCAAATATGCAGTTGCACTGGAATACAGAAACGACAGCAACAAACTGGTTCACTTGTAATTACTGGGGACAAAGAGGAGCGAAGCGCGCTGTATTAGCTCGTGAGCTGAGCTTAGATGAAATTGTTGATTTAAAAGAAAATGCTGAAGTGGAACTAGAAGTACAAATTCACGGTATGACTTGTATGTTCCAATCGAAGCGTTCATTAGTAGGAAATTACTTTGAGTATCAAGGACGTAATCTTGACATTGAAAAGAAAAAATATGAAGAGAATATGTTCTTATATGACCCAGAGCGTAACAATAAATATCCAATTTATGAAGATGAAAATGGTACTCATATTATGAGTCCGAACGATATTTGTTTCATCGATGAATTAGAGGAACTAATCGAAGCTGAAGTTGACAGCTTAAAAATCGATGGTGTACTAAAAAGCTCTGAATACATTATTGAAGTAACGAAGAAATATCGTCAAGCGATTGATTTATGTGTGGAAGATCGTGATGCATATTATGACTTGAAAGATGCTCTATATAAAGAAATAGAAGAAATGCAACCAGTAAATCGTCCGTTAGACACAGGATTCTTCTTTAAAGAAACGGTTTACTAAACGAGGAGGGTGTAGGAAATGACTGTACAAGAAATTTCACGAGTGATCGATGGCAAACGTGTTATTGTGAAGAAACCTGAACTGTTAATCCCTGCGGGTAACTTAGAAAAATTAAAAGTAGCTATCCATTACGGGGCAGATGCTGTATATTTAGGTGGACAAGAATTTGGTCTTCGTTCGAATGCAGGTAATTTTACGCTAGAAGAAATGGCAGAAGGCGTTGAGTTTGCAAAGAAGTATGGAGCAAAAATATACGTAACAACAAATATCTTTGCACATAATGAAAATATGGACGGGCTAGAGGAATATTTAAAAGGGATTGAAAAAGCTGGCGTAACGGGGATTATCGTTGCTGATCCGCTTATCATTGAGACTTGTAAACGTGTAGCGCCTTCTGTTGAGGTGCATTTAAGCACACAGCAATCACTATCCAACTGGAAAGCAGCACAGTATTGGAAAGAAGAGGGTTTACATCGTCTTGTATTAGCTCGTGAAGCAAGCTATGAAGAAATGAAAGAAATCAAAGAAAAAGTGGATATTGAAATTGAAGCATTCGTCCATGGTGCAATGTGTATCGCATATTCAGGAAGATGTACATTAAGTAACCATATGACAGCGCGTGACTCTAATCGTGGCGGTTGTTGCCAATCTTGCCGCTGGGATTATGATTTAGTTCAAACAGTATCACAACATAAAGATGCAAAAGAGCTTCCTCTATTCCAAGAAGAAGATGCTCACTTTGCGATGAGTCCAAAAGATCTAAATTTAATTTTATCAATTCCGAAAATGATTGAAATTGGAATCGATAGCTTAAAGGTAGAAGGACGTATGAAATCAATCCATTACGTAGCGACTGTAGCAACTGTATATCGTAAAGTAATTGATGCTTATTGTGCGGATCCAGATAACTTTGAGTTTAAACAAGAATGGTTAGATGAGCTTGATAAATGTGCAAATCGTGATACAGCTCCTGCATTCTTTGAAGGGGTTCCAGGACATCAAGAGCAAATGTTTGGAAATCATAGTAAGAAAACAACGTATGATTTTGCTGGTTTAGTGTTAGATTATAATGAAGAAACGGGCATCGTAACGATTGAGCAACGTAATCATTTCAAACCAGGACATGAAGTGGAGTTCTTTGGACCAGAAATAGAAAACTTTACGCAAACGGTGGAGAAAATTTGGGATGAGGATGGAAACGAATTAGATGCAGCGAGACATCCGTTGCAAATCGTGAAATTCAAAGTGGATCAACGAGTGTATGTGAATAATATGATGCGCAAAAGCATACTTCAATAAGAAAGAGTGATAGTCGAATGGGGACGAATAAGCCTGTTGTAATTGGAATTGCTGGTGGTTCGGGATCAGGTAAAACGAGTGTAACGAAAGCGATTTTTGACCATTTTAAAGGTCATTCTATTTTAATCTTAGAGCAAGATTATTATTACAAAGATCAAAGCCATTTACCAATGGAAGAGCGTTTAAAAACAAATTATGATCATCCGCTTGCGTTTGATAATGATCTGTTAATTGAACATTTGCAGCAGTTGCTTGCATATGAGCAAATTGATAAGCCTGTATATGACTATACATTGCATACACGTTCAGAAGAAATTATTCCAGTTGAGCCGAAAGATGTAATTATTTTAGAAGGAATTCTTATTTTAGAAGACCCACGTCTTTGCGAGTTAATGGACATTAAATTATTCGTTGATACGGATGCTGACCTTCGTATTCTGCGCCGCATGCAGCGTGATATTAAAGAGCGCGGTCGTACGATGGATTCAGTTATTGATCAGTACGTAACTGTTGTACGTCCAATGCACAATCAATTTATTGAGCCTTCTAAGAAATTTGCGGATATTATTATCCCTGAAGGTGGACAAAACCATGTTGCAATTGATATTATGGTGACAAAAATTGCAACAATTCTTGAACAAAAAGTAAATTTGTAATAGCATAGTAAAAGATATACGGTAGGAAGGGATTTTTTCCCTTCCCATCGAATACAATGAAACATGCAACCTCATCTATATATAGGTGAGGGCATATTTATATCAACTTTCCATACATATCTTCTTTATATAAAGAAGAATTGGAAATACGGGGTTGTATGTGACAACTCCGCTAGTGCAAGGGTACTAGAAACCTCCGCTAACAATGGAAGCGGAGGAGTTTTCATATGGAACTCCTCTTTTTTTCGGGGGATTGGTATATAAAAGGAGTGGAAAATATGTCAACAGAAAAAACATACCCTATGACACAAGAGGGTAAGCAAAAACTAGAGAACGAACTTGAGCAATTAAAAACAGTAAGACGTAAAGAAGTAGTAGAACGTATTAAAATCGCACGTAGCTTCGGGGACCTTTCTGAGAACTCTGAGTACGATGCAGCAAAAGATGAGCAAGCGTTCGTAGAAGGACGTATTACACAATTAGAAAATATGATTCGTAACGCAGTTATCATTAAAGATAATGGCGAAGTATCTACTGTTGTTACATTAGGTAAAACAGTAACATTTAAAGAATTACCAAACGGAGATGAAGAAGCGTACACAATCGTAGGTAGCGCGGAAGCTGACCCATTTGAAGGAAGAATTTCTAACGATTCTCCAATCGCAAAAAGCTTATTAGGTAAGCAAATTGGTGAGAAAGTAACAATCCAAACACCAGGCGGAGAAATGCAAGTAGAGATTGTCTCTGTAAAATAAAAAAAAGATTCTCCTATCGGGAGAATCTTTTTTTTTGTAGAATGAAAAAAATTGTGTAAACCTTAGAGTAATTCGACAAAAAATGTCAAAAAAACACTTTAAGCTTTGATATCATAATTGGAGAATATAGGTTTTAAAAGGGAAAAGGGGCTAATTATGAAACATAAAATCTTTACAGGATTGGTGTGTAGTATATCCATATTAGGACTTGCTGCATGCGGAACGAATGAAGAAACTACATCATCAAAGGGAGAAAAAGTAAAGCAAGAAGAAAAAAAGGATATTAAAGCAACTGAGAGTTCAAAAGCCTTAGAAAATCCAAAAGATAAAAAGGAATTTAATGATTTTGATGTAGCGTATCAATTAGCTATTGTTATGAAAATATTTCAAGATGTAACGATTAAGTATGATTACGCAATTGGAAATCCAGATTATTTATTGCGAGATTCGATGGATCAAAAAACAATAGATGATATGAAGAATATGTTACAAGAACAGGCGAAGAATAATGATAAAATTTTAAAAGATGAAGTGAATCAAGCGTATACATATTTAAAACAATCGAAAGTAAGTAATAAAGATGATATTCAAAAAATAATAGATGCACAAAATAATTATTTACATATTGTAGATAAGATGATTACTTGTATTGATTCTGTAACAGTTGAGAATGCAAAAGAAAAAAGAAATGAAATGGATAATCTTAGTAAGGATTATTTAAAAATAGCGGCTAATGTAACAACCACCGTAATTGAAGTTGCTAAAAACACTGGAGTGAATGAAACTGAATTTAGATCGCTTCTTATGAAATTTTTAGAGAAGCCAAAGAAACAATAATAACCTTATATAATATCTGTTTTTGTTTTGGGGATTGTATAAATAAAATAGTACCTCGTCTAAACTATAATAGACGAGGTGTTTTTTTATGAAAATAAAACGGAGAATTGCAATTGTTTTAATTTGTTTTATGGGCATTATGTTTTTATTGCTTTGTCGTTTAATTCAAATCCAAATTATAGATACAGAATCATTTACTAATCGCAAAATAAATTTAATTGAAAAAAGTGTTACGCAACGTACGCAATCCATTGCAGTAGACGATGGACGTGGGCAGTTTATAGATCGTAATGGTAAAGAAATAGGGGAGGAAAAGTATCCTGTTTTAATTGTTTTTCCATTTTTACAAATAAAAAATGACATGTTAGAGAAAATCGCGCATATCATTGGTGTGTCGAGACAAGAGATCAGAAGACAAATGAAAAATAAAAAAAATGCATTTATACTGCAAGGGGAAACTGCTCCATTTCGAGTGACACGAGAGCAGATGGAGAAGGTGAATCAATTACATGTATTAGGTATTGTAGCAGCTGAAGTGCGATTAAAACAAACTGGGGAGATAAATCATTTAATTGGTGATGTAGGGGAGAACGAAAGAGAATTTCAAAAGCGATATGGAGAAGTGAAAAAAATTTCAAAACAAACGCCGATAGGTATTTCAGGATTACAGCAATCATTTGATGAATTTTTATTGACTGATGGAGAGGCAAAAGTATTGTATCAAGTAGATCGGCAAGGAGAACCAATTTTCGGAAAGCAAGCGAAATATACTTCACCAGGAAATCCATTTTACCCAGTTAGGATTCAAACTACTTTACATAAAGGGTTGCAGCAAAAAGCAGAAGAAGTGATTGAAGCAAATGAAATAAAGAAGGGGGGATTAGTATTACTTGATGTAAAGACAAATGAAATATTAGCGATGGTCAGTAAGCCGTCTTTACAAGTAAGAGATAAGAATTTATATGAGACTACACTTGAAAATCAAATGTTAACGCCGCATTTTCCAGGCTCTGTTTTTAAAACAGTAGTTGCAGCTGCAGTCATTGATCAAAAAGTAAATTTGTTTAATCGGACATTTAATTGTAATAAAGATTTATATGGTGAAAACGACCCACAAGTTGTGATGGGTACACTTAACTTCAAAGAGAGCTTTGCTAGGAGCTGTAACAGGACATTTTCCGAGTTAGGTAACGAGCTATTACAAAAGGATAGGACGGTGCTAGAAACATACGTAGCAGCTTTAGGAGCAAATGAAAAGGTCGGATGGAAAGGTTCTGTATTTCATACACCCCATTTCGAGCAAATGCCAGAAGAAAAAGGCTCTACTATTTGGGGGAATGAAGAAAACAAAAATAGTAAAAAAGCGGTAGAGCAAACAGCGATTGGACAGAAAGATGTACGTATATCACCTCTAGCAATTGCTAATATGATGGCGACGATTGCGAGGAATGGAAAAAAGATGGAAGTGAAAGCTGTTGAAAAAATAGTATATAAAAATGGAGCGGATTTTTTTACATTTGAGAACCATACGTTACATGGAAAACAGCTTTCGTATGAAACAGTGAAAACATTACAAGAGTTATTAAGAGGCGTTGTAACAAGGGAGAAAGGAACAGGAACGGCATTCCACTCGTTGCCGCTCAGTGTCGCTGGAAAATCCGGGACAGCGCAAACAGGGAAAGGGACGAGGGTGAATCGCTGGTTTGCAGGTTATTTTCCGTATGAGAATCCAAGATATGCTTTAGTTGTTGTTGATCTAGAGACTGATAACAAAGTGAATAAAGTCACACCTATTTTTAAAGATATGGTAGGAGCAATCTATCAATTGGAGAATGAAAAGTAATCTTGCAATTTATAGTGAATTGTTTTCATTTCATGAAAATATCATTGTAAATGTTCAACCTTTCTAGATTTAATGTTACAATAGCAATTAGGAAAAACTGCATGGAGGTTTGGAGAATGGCAGGAGGATCAAGATTCCAACAGAAACAACAAAAACGTCGTCAAAACGGTGTTTTAAATATTGCAATCGCTATTGTATTACTATTAGTAGCTATTGTAGCATATCAATTGTTCGTTCCTAGTACGAAAGAGCAAGCATCTTCTACTGATAAGAAAGTCTCTCAACAAACAACAAAGAATGAGAAAGCTGGAAAATCAGAAGATAAAGAATCTGCTAAGAAAAAAGAAAAAGAAAAAGAGNNAGGAAGAAAAGAAAAAAGCTGAAGAAGAAGCGAAAGCTAACGAGAAAGTATCAGCTGAAAAAACTGTATCCAAGGCAAAAGAGGCTTATACAAAACCTTCTTGGAAAGCTGTAGGAACAGAACAAGGTTCATCACCAGCGATGACGTTTAAACAGGGGTCATCAGATTGGAATGAGATGCAAAGTGCAATTGCTGCAGGTATTGAAGTACCGAAGGAGCAATTAGTATTCCATTTTGTTGGAAGAGACAAAACTGGAAAGAGTAAAGCTTATGGTGACGTTCAAGATAAGCAAAGTGGAAAAAGATATTACGTAAATATTGATTGGATAGATAATGAGGGCTGGAAACCAGTACTTGTTCAAACTCTAAACTAAAAAAGAGAAGCTCCNNGGAGCTTCTCTTTTTTAGTTAACGCAATTTCTTTAATTTAAAATGAACAACCGCGCTATAATACGGTCTTTTGCTTTCAGGATCCATAACCATTTGATGTGAGATGTGATGAACTTCAAGCATAAGTGCTTTATTATTATCGATTTGTTCACTAATTTTTCGTTCTAAAGAAGCTAAGTCTCCCGCTTCAAAAAATTCTACTTTATCTTCTAACATTTCAAAGGTAAATGACATGAAGACGGCCCCTCTCCTATGTAATCAACTATAGTGTAACAAAGAAAAGAAGGAAATACCATGTACATTTCAATTGACATTTTTAGAAAGAGGGAATATCATACTGATAAAACCGATAAGAAAAAGGGGAATTTTTATGGGCACAGAATTTAATGGTTTATTTGATGAGTGGGCTCATACGTACGACTCATTCGTACAAGGCGAAGATATACAATATAAAGAAGTTTTCGCCCATTATGAGGATATTCTAGAGGATGTAGTTAACAAGTCATTTGGTAATGTATTAGAATTTGGTGTCGGTACAGGTAATTTAACAAATAAATTATTACTTGCTGGCCGCACAGTTTACGGTATAGAACCGTCGCGTGAAATGCGTATGATTGCAAAAGAGAAATTGCCAAAAGAATTTTCGATTACAGAAGGTGATTTTCTTTCGTTTGAAGTCCCAAATTCAATTGATACCATTGTAAGCACCTATGCATTTCATCATTTAACAGATGATGAAAAAAATGTAGCGGTTGCGAAGTATGGTCAATTGCTAAACAAAGGTGGTAAAATAGTGTTTGCTGATACGATATTTGCAGATCAAGATGCATATGATAAAACTGTTGAAACAGCAAAACAAAGAGGTTTTCACCAGTTAGCAAACGATTTGCAAACGGAATACTATACACGTATTCCAGTTATGCAGACTATTTTTGAAAACAATGGCTTCCATGTAACGTTTACGAGATTAAATCATTTCGTTTGGGTAATGGAGGCAACTAAGCAATAGAAAGAGGGATTAGATTGAGAATTGCTGTAATTG
>NZ_NTVM01000038.1:0-41904 GCF_002558005.1 Bacillus sp. AFS012607 | reverse complement strand
ACTTCTATTGAATCGTTAACTACTGAAATTAGTAATAAATTAAATACGGTTGAATCGACTGTAGAAGGCACAAAGAAGACTATTTCTGATGTGCAGCAAACAACTAATGATCTAAAGAAAACAACAACCGAAATAACAGAACAAGCAGGAAAGCTTAGTGAAAAGTTAACAACTGTAGAAACAAAGGTTAATAACGATAAATCTGGAGGGCGTAACCTTTTATTAGATTCAAATGCTAAATACGAAAAAAATGACTATTTAATTAATCAATATTCTCTAACTGAAAATTTTTCTACAGGTGAAGAATATACCTTTGTAATTAAAGGGGCTGTACCTGCAGGTCAAAGGTTTGGTATTTGGATGAATGGCGGGTCTAGCAATGTTGGATATGCAACAAATATTTATGCGAACGGAATTACCTATGTAACTTTTAAAGCCGTAGCAGCAACGAGTGGAAACGAAAGAAAATTGAGTCTGTATAACTTTCCAAGTAATACTACAAAAGCGGTTGTAGAATGGGTTGCTTTATATAAAGGTAATAAGCCACAGGATTGGACACCAGCTCCAGAAAATCAAGTAACGAGTGATGAATTCACTAAGAAAACAACCGAAATCGAAAAAAGTGTGGAGGGCGTTACCTCTACTGTATCAACCGTTCAAAAAAATCAAGGTACAATGCAAACTACCTTGAATCAAGTTAAACAAACAACTGATTCTAATTCACAAACCATTACAACTCTATCTCAAACACAGGGCAAACAAGGAGAGGTTATTCAACAAAACACGAGTGATATCACACAGTTGAATAATCAAATCAAATCCAAAGTAACAGATACTCAAATGCAAGAGTATGTGGGTGGATTAGGAAGTACGAACTTACTGTTTAATGCTGCATTTGAAGACCGAGTAATAAATGCTACTACAGGAGCTGTAACAAGCAGAAAACCGAGTATTTCTAAATGGAGTGTGGGTCCAAACGGTAGTAATTTTACAGCTGTTCCAGAAACAGCGAGAAACCATGACGGTATGAATTCCGTTAAATTAGAATCGTCCGGGCAAACAGTAGACAGAAATGCATCTTTCTATCAATCATTACCTGTATCTCCTAACTCCGGTGATTATGTGTTATCTGCATGGTTCTACACAGATGCAGTTGCTACCATAGATAATACAGCATTTGTAATGATTGAATTTTACAATGGTTCTACTTGGGTTACGAATAAAGTTATACAACTTGTACCGTTACTGACTAATGGATCATGGAAATTTATTAGTGTAACTATGCCAGCTCCCGTATCCGGTGTTACTACGATACGTTTCGTAGTGGTTATTAGAAAAAACGGTAGACTTTGGGTATCGCAACCACAATTACAACAAGGTATTACACCTTCTAGTTTTATGGAGAATCCGAAAGACTATGCCAACTATGACCAACTTGTAGGCGAGATTGCCAAGAAAGTAGCGACTGCTGATTTTGATAGTAAAGTTTCTAAAATGGAAACTACAATCAATCAGCAATCTAACCGTATTGACCTAAAAGCAGAGAAAACGGATGTATACACCAAAACAGAAGCTAACGGTCAATTTGGAAGTAAGGCAATGGTGGAAAAGCACGAAAGTTCTATTACATTAATGTCTAATCAAATTAATTCTACAGTCAAAAAAGGCGATATTATTTCTTCTATCAATCAAACGGCAGAGCAAATAACAATTGATGTTTCAAAGCTTGCTATTAACGCCGATACAATGGTGAAATGGTTAACTGCAAAAGGTATTGATACAAATCTTATTCGAATTAACGGTGATAAAATTACCATCGATAAAAACGGCGTTACTGTTAAAATGTTAGACTTCCTTTTTGAAGATGAATGGGGAACAAAAACAACTGCGGTATCAAGACGAAACCTAATAGCAGATTCCGACTTTTCTAGTGTTACAAAGAAAAACATTGGGAATGCAGATTATTATGGATTTGAAGGTGGATATGGTCTTACTTGGAAGTCCTGGGGAAATGTCGTAATAGAAAAGAATACACATATATTCGATTACGAGCAAATGGTGAATGCTACAAGGGTAGATATGTATAACTATCCAGAAGCAATCGTGAATAATGGGATACATCCTGGAAATGAATACACATTATCTGCTCATTTTAGAACAGCAATGATAAATGGGGTACGTAAAACAGGGAAGCCACGTTTACAAGTATGCTGCGTTACATTCCGAGATAATGTAAGTTACGATACATGGCATGAACAAAAAATGGATTTCCCTGAACCGTCTACCTATTATGGAGAAATCAGAAGATACTCTTTCACTTTCAAAGTGCCAACAAACTATATTCCGCAACAGCATGCATTAATTATTAAGGTTTGTTCTGGAAATGCTGACATGAGACAAGGGACAGCGGTTTGTGTATCGGGTGTAACGCTATACAGTGGTAAATATGCATCTATGTATAACTGGGATCGAGCAGCAGCAGAAAGGGCCGATGGTCTTCAACCGTTTAATAGAATTGCTATAGGCGGTGTAAATAACAACATAGGTCCATCTGATAACGGGCAGACCTTTGATATAAGTACAGAAAAGGATGTATTCATAAATCAACCTATTCTAACGCAGGGAATAAATTTAGGGCGTAATAGAATGGGCCAAGCTGGATCCGCTCGTTTCTTTGATGGTGGTCAAGGCTATGGGTTTTATTTTATGGGCATGGCAGGACAATGGTACAAGCTACCTAACGTTTAGGAGGTAAATATATGGATGATTACAAAGATTTACAAGGTTATCCCTTACAAGCAGGGCAAGGCGCTCCATTTGCTGGTAGGTTAGTAGATTCAGAAAGAAACGAAAACGGAGTATTTGTGCGAATTCCTTTTGATATGCTAAACAATGCCGGTTTATATGGTGCGAATAAAGTAGAGGTGTGGGGAGAAACGGATGGAACGATATATTTCCGTATTGCAACAAGATGCGAAATATGTAAACGTGGCGCGCGATTGTATGCACTGGATATGGGGTTTGCGAAAAAGAATATTTGCCAAGAGTGTTATACATCACTTACAGGGAATGATCCATCTCAAGAACCGCCAACACCAACTAATGAAAATAACACACAAACAGAGCAGGAGCAGCGATAGCTGGTCTTTTTATTTTGCCTAAAAGGAGTGTTCGCCATGGAACAAAAGGAGTACGAACGTATTACAAAACTTGAAGTAAAGATCGAATCAATGAACGAAACTATGATGCGAATTGAAAAAAACTTAGAAAGAAATCACAGCAACTATATGGTTCGTACAGAAGTGATTGAGATGTTTAAACTTCGTGATCGTGAAATTGACGACTTAAAACAAGAGCAAGAAAAAAATGATGCTAACAAAAAAGCACATATATCCATGTGGATTTCAGGACTGTCATTGGCAGTCCTGTTTTTATTTAACATCTTAAATTACATGAAATGAAGGGAGGTGAAAGGATGAGGAACTTTGATACAGCTTCAATTAGTCGTTATGTCGTATTAGTAATTGCTGTAATTAATAGTGTTTTAAATCTTGTGGGATACCAAACGATTGATGACAAAATCACAAATGATTTAGTAGCCGTAATTACAGGAGCATTCACTTTGTATATGGCTTGGAAGAACAACTATTTGAGCAACAAAGGCTTACAACAAAAAGATGTATTAGAAAAAAATGACTTACACTAAAAGGAGATGTTGAGTAATGGAAATTAAAAAAATGTTAGTACCAGAAAGTCGTTATTCAGTTTTATGCCCGAATGCAATGAATCCAACGGAAATTACCTTCCACAACACTTATAATGATGCTACAGCATTAAAAGAACGCAATAATGTCGCTAACAATAGTACAGGCACTTCGTTCCATATTGCTGTAGACGATAAAGAAGCCATTCAGTTACTTCCGTTTAATAGAAACGGTTGGCATGCAGGTGATGGGAACGGGCCGGGTAATCGTAATAGTATCGGCATAGAGATTTGTTATTCTATGTCAGGTGGAGAAAGATACCGACAAGCTGAATTGAATGCCATTCAAGTAATTCGTCAGCTAATGGATATGTTCAACATTCCGATTTCTAAAGTCAAAACACACCAAGAGCGAAACGGAAAGTATTGCCCTCATAGAATGATTAACGAAGGGCGTGTACAATGGTTTAAACAACAATTAGTTTCTGGTTCTGGTGAAACAATTCAAATTCCAGAAACACCGCAGATTCCACAACCACCAATTACAAGTGGGACAGGTGTTGTTTATATTACTGGTAAAAACGTGAACTTACGACAAGGACCAGGTACTCAATATGATTCAATTAGAAAGCTAAATACACCTGAAAATTATAAAGTATGGGGGCGTTCTGGCGGATGGCTTAATTTAGGTGGCGATCAGTGGGTTTACGAAAACTCAGAGTGGTTACATTTCGAAGCGGATGGGCAATCATCCACAACTTCGCAACCTTCAAATGATGGTGTAGGGGTAGTAACTATCACAGCTGATGTATTACGCGTTCGTACTGGCCCAGGGACTAATTATGGAATCGTGAAAAATGTGTACCAAGGTGAAAAATATCAAGCGTGGAGATGTAAAGATGGTTGGTATAATGTTGGTGGTGACCAATGGGTTTCAGGTGAATATGTGAAGTTTGAAAAGTAAAAATAAGAGCCGTCCTGTGGGCGGCTTTTTTTATTTATATGTAATTAAAATTTACTTTTAGATAATGCCTTTAATATCGGATTAACAATCCTACTGATTAAACGAAATCCATTAAAAATAGAACGAATGACCTTCATAGTAGTTTTCCCCTTGCTATTTCCACTCAATTAGAGTGTTTTTATTACAGCTATGACATTTAAAATTGCCGATACCTTTTTTTACTGTCTGTTTTCTATTACAGTTGGGACAATCTACACGTTGAAAACCAAAAGAACCAACAATGAAAGGTAATCCGAAGATAATTAACGGTATACCAGCAATTGCTCCAATTATGGTTAAACATAAAATGATTCCTATAACTAAAAAGAATGATCCTGTTAAAAATGATAACGTTCTTGCTACAATCCCCTTTTTTGAAGCTTTCTTTTTCTCAACTTCAATAATATAAGAATTACCATCCGCAGTTGTTCGCAATTCCATAAAAACGCCCCCTTAAATTAAGTAAATCATACCAATTTTTGGACAGTAATGTAAGGGATGTATACGAAAAACCGCTAAACATGTGGATTTTTGTATAAAGGGTTTTATGAAGTTTAAGAGAAATATTAACATAAATATAACCATTAAAGTTATCATTAAACTGTTCAGTTTTATGAACAAACTAATGAACATGTTACGTAACAGTAAACTGTTTATTAAATTGTTAATCTTTATATTCATTTTACTATTCATTTTCAATGTGTTATTATTGAGCCGAAAAAAAGGAGGAAATACTTTGACTAAAATTATATCTATATCCCAGAACAAAGGCGGGGTCCTCAAAACAACGCTGGTTGTAAACCTTGCTGGTGTGTTAGCTACTCAAGGGAATCGTGTACTAATAATCGATACAGATAATCAAGGGAATGCATTAGTTTCTTTTAATAAAAATCCAGATGATTGCCATTACACTTTATATGATGTATTGGTAGATGGATTACCAGTGCAGCACGCAATTATGAACGTACATGAAAATATAGACATTCTTCCATCGAATGATGACATGTCATATTTTGAACTTGATGTACTTCCTGAGAAAGACAAATATCATGAACCACTTTTACTATTAAAAAATGCAATGAAAGATATACAAAATGAATATGATTACATATTAATCGATACACCACCAAACTTAGGATTAGTTCAAGGTAACGTCCTGGAATTCGCTACCGATATATTGATTCCATTCCAACCAGAAGTTTATAGCATGAGATCGTTAACTAAAATGCTAAAAGTAATCGCTAAGTTTAAAGGAAAATCCAATAGTGAACTTAATATACTTGGTGTTGTTCCAACTTTATACGATAGAACAACCGTGTTACATGAAGAAATTTTACAGGAATGCCGACAGTTCTGTTTGCTGAACGACATTAAAGTATTTGAAACAATTATCCCGAAATCAATTAAATTTGCTAAATCAATTGCTTACGAGAAGAAGCCAGCAATTTTTAATAAAAAGAAAGATAAAGTTGTAGATTTGTTTGTCGACTTAGCAAATGAGATTTTTGAAGAGGTGAAAATATAATGGCACGATCAGGAAAACAAGATATAACTGATATTGGAAAAAAGAAAGAACAAGTTAAAAAAGAAAAGCCTACTGTAACCAAATTCAGTGATGTTGCTGATACAAAAGTAATTGAACTTCCACCAGACGAACCACCTACACCTCCTAATGATCCGACTGTTCAGGTGGTTGAATCTGAACATACTCCAACTCCTAAAACTAAAGAAGAACATGAAGAGGAAAATGAACATGTTCATGATAAGTTTACTGAACAGTTTCTTAAACAGTTTACTGAAAAGGCTACGAAAGAGGATACTCATACGCGTCAAACTTGGCTAATTAAGAACGAAACAATTAAACGATTAGACAAACTTGCTAAAGGTAAAAAGAAAGGTTTTAAGACTGAACTTGTCAATCAAGCCTTAGAAATGCTTTTAGATAGAATAGAAAGGAAATAGAGGTAGCTCAAAGGCTACCTCATTTTTATTTATCCACGAAATGCTAGTGGGTTCTCACGAAATTTTTTATAAGTTTTAGCAGCCTTTTCTAATGTTTTATAGTTAAACTGAATCGCATGCATATACAACATATCAATCTCAAGTCTCAAAACTAAATAAATATCATGCTCATCTTCATCTTTTAGTAAAACCAATAGATTTTCTAATGGTTCAGGATATTTAAGTAAATGTACAGATACTTTGCTTAATAACTCTTTCGCCTCTTTTTCAATCGCTTTTCGTTTCTCTTCTTCATCCACAATGCTACGTAATTTTAAAATAACTTGTCTAACATAATCTTCGTTTTTTAACGTATCAATTTTATTGTAATACGGTGCTTTATTAAATCCCTTACCTAGAAACATTTTATAAGCCTCCTGAAGCGAGTTTGTATTATCGCATATAGTTTTATATTCTCTTATTCTATTATAGCTTAAAACGGAAAATAAGAGGTTTAGAGACTATTTATTTCTGTTATGTTTTTATAAAATGCTTTCATTATGGTATGTGAAATTTTAAGTGGTGCAAATAATGTTATGTAAAAATGTTTATTGGCACGTGAACCACGTCCATTAAAAAAGAAGATGCAAAACAGTGGCGTGCTTGGAAAACGACAGCTGGTGAGATAAAGAGGGTAACTAAATCAAGAAATCATTATGTTTTTACACTATGTAAACATATCGAATTAATTAGTAGGATATTAATATTGAAATCTTTTTTGTTAATTAGGATTATTAAATTTACCATTTTTCATGTTATGATTGTCCTACAAGTAACTGTTATCGATCGGGTGGTTTGTTATCCCTTCTTTTTTTATTCGAAAGGTGGGAGGTGATAAATCATGGATTTCATTGTGGAACTTTTAAAAGAAATAGCAAAAGGAATTATGCGTGAAGGGTCTGCGTATCTTTTCAGAAAGCAATTTTTAAATGAGGACAATGAAAAAACCACCCTCGACCGTGGAAAGTTGCTAGGGTGGCTTTTTTATAAGAAAAATAATATTAAATAACTACCCACCTATAAGGTAGCAGTTACTTAGGAGAGAGGCGGCAACCTCTCTCTTTTTTATTATGAACAAACTTTTTATTCAATATTACTGTAGTCATACACTAAATCGTCAATGTGACTACTGTAAGTATAACAAAATCAGCAAAAAATACAAATTTTGTTGTAAAAAAAATGCCTCATAAAATTAAGCACTTTTTAGTCACGAGAATTCACTATATTTTTGAGTAAAAAAACGATGCTAAACATACGTCATAAATTTAGTACCATTTTAGCTCATAAAAAAAGAGCCGAAGCCCTTATTTAGTCAATGCATTAATTTGTTCTAAAAGTGCAATTGCTTCTAAATCACTTTGTTCCGCTTTCTCCATGATGATTCTTAATTTATGTACTCTTTCCTCCACAGTGATCTCTTCTTTCGTTTGTAGTGCTACCCCTTGATTCATCATTTATATTTCCTCCCTTGGTTGTTGGTAAAAATTAGGTGTCGATTTTTGGTTTATTGTCCAAAAACCAACATTTCCCTAAAATCACGAAAGAGGCTGCGTAATCGCAACCTCTAACTTTTTATTAACTATTTAATTTTTATTATCAATGTCCACCCGGTTCAACTTGCATATATTGCACCGGTTGTTCTTTAGTATCTTTTGCCGCTGCCCCTACATTCAATGATAGAGTAAAAGCACTCATAATACATAAAACTGCTATACTAATTTTTTTCATATTCATCCCACTTTCTTTTCTAATGATACTAATACACGCTTCACAGCATTAGCATAGTGATAGTTTCCGACACGTTCGAAACGCTTCAAGGCTTCTCTTAACCCAAGTATATCATTGCTAATTCTGGAAATATAGTACATTGTGAACGGTGAATCTAATTTTCTTTCCTTAGCTAATTCTTCAAACATTTTTAATGCTTTTTCTTTGTCACCATATAGCCCTTCATAATAAGCTACTTCAGATAGATCAATAGATGTAAAATCAATTTTATCGAGGTTAAAGCCGTTGTCTATATACAAGAAGGCCAATGTGGACTGAAAAGACTTATACTTCCTACTATCTTTCGAAATCCCGTTTTCGTCTAAGTATTTTAGACTTTTTAATAAAAATTTTTCAGATTTCAAAACATCTGTGAACAAATAGCTCTCTCCAAGGCAACATAACGCAGTAGCTTTTATGATAGGTGCTTCAAGGTCAGAATTTAATATCTCTTCACATTTGCTTCTACACGTATGTAATTCTTCGTTAAAAAGATTGATATATGCAACTCGGTCATTATAATGCATTTCTAAACAAGATTTGATGAATCCTTTTTTTATTTCATTTAAGTTTTTCTCTACCTTATCAGAATAAGGAAGCATTGCTCTATAATTGAAAATATCATACATAGAAAAGCTATATAACATATTTACTAATACCTGTATTTCTGAATCAGTCGAAAATGTAACAGCGTCCATTTTATCAATCATGGCTTGTCCACGAGTTTTATTCTGGTTCCTGAAGTTATACAGTTGATAAATTTTAAAGTATTTTTGTAATTTTTTATGATCTTTATGTTTTTCAATGAGTTGATCTATAACTTCATACTCACCAATGCCCTGACAATAACATAATGCTTTGCGAATGTTTAAATCTCCCGTACACAGCATGATAAATTCATTAAGAATCTCTTT
Source organism: Bacillus sp. AFS012607 (assembly GCF_002558005.1). Classification (NCBI taxonomy): domain Bacteria; kingdom Bacillati; phylum Bacillota; class Bacilli; order Caryophanales; family Bacillaceae; genus Bacillus; species Bacillus sp. AFS012607. Next base: position 32,516 of record NZ_NTVM01000038.1, on the reverse strand, counting down.
TCGTTCTTCCATATCTTCAAAAAGAATCGAAGCTACAGGTAAAAACTTATCAAATTTCATTTCCGCTGTTTTACCACTTACCGCATCTGCTATTACTACACGATCTACTCCGGTTTTTCGTTCAATATCAGGGAATGTTAATTCCCTTCTCTCAGATTGTTTTTTAATACGTTTCATTAACTCTTCCACAACAACACTTCCCTTTCCTGATGAACACAGGACGCCATCCTAACAATTTCTCAAGTTGGAAACAGATTACGAGAAGGGAATATCTCAATTTTGTGTTATACTTGGATGTGACTCGTATGGGTAAGTGTTTCCTAAGCGTGAGTTAGGGAACGGTTAATAAGGTGAGTGTAGGAGCCTCCTTGTTAACACGCTCATATGGGTCTTTTTCGTTCGTTTTTAGTTAATTAAATACTATCACGAATTTTTACAATTTTGACAAAACACTTACAGAACAAATATTGAGAAAGTTTTTTTATCGCTATAAATCAACATTTCGGTGCATATGCAATTTTGCATATTAACTAATATTTTAATAGTACATGAATATTTTACCACTTATAGAACAATTGTTCTATATTTATTTTTATAGATATCTTAGAAGACAAAATTTTATATAACGTCATGTTACCGACCAAATATGGTATAGTGATATTTTGGTAATTATACTCAAAACTATGAAAAACACAGTCGGTCAAAACATTCAACGTTTAAGAAAAGCTTATGGTTTAACACAAGAACAACTATCTGAAAAGACACGTATTACTCGTGGTCAACTCAAGAACTGGGAAACAGATCGATATGAACCGGATCTTGGAAGCTTGAAGATTCTTGCTTCATTTTTTAACGTTACAACAGACACACTTCTCGGCTTTGAGAACGAACAGAACGACCCTTTGTTAGATTTACTATTAAGTGACATTCAAAAGGACTACAGTAAGCTAGACGGGCGTGAACAAGGGCAATATGCAAGACATATAGCTGTTTACTCTGATATGCTACTTAGAAATAAGGACTTGTTGTAATATACTTCCATCATAGAAGAAATGTTTCCCAACTTATAGCGGTAAAATATTACATTATTTTACTCTTTGTGGAAGAGGGCTGTTAATCAGTTCTCTTCTTTTTTATTTTTACCTAATAAAGCATCTAAACGTTTCTGATTTTCCTCTAAATCTTCAGTAGCTTGTCCGTTGTCTTCTACAGTTGATGATTCGTTATCTTCTTTTTTAACCCAATCAGGAACCATCTCAGTGCGTATTTTCTTAGCGCCTGATACTTTTGCTTTACCTGTTCTAACTTTCTGTTTCTGGCCAAGTTTAGACATCTTTTCTTCCACAACTTTGATTACATAGTTTTCAGCTGAATTTAAATCAGTAGATCCAATCGCTTTACATTTAGAAACAACATCGTGGATAGCTTTAATAGTTTTTGTGTTTGTAATCTCTCGCTCTTGAATCTTTTGATTCATTAAATCAAGAATCATAGATTCAGTAACAGGGTTAGTTATAATTTCTTCTTCTTCAGTAATAGGTAATGAAGTGACCTTCTGAAGTAAACCTTCTGGTATTGTTCTACCGTTTTGGAATTTGGAACTACCAAAATGGAATTTGCATATTCCAAAATGGAATTTGCGTAACGACGCGTTTTTTCCGCTATTAGATTTAAACACTTTGGGCTTTTTTTCTGTTTCTTGAACTAATGAATATCCCTCTAATGCATAACCCATTTTAAATAAATCAGTAGCAATTTTATTGATATTTACTTTTAACCAAGTTGTTCTATCCCATTTCATTTTTGGATCGGGATTATTACCTTTTTCAATCCAACCATTTTTTGATAACTCGTTTAACGCTCTACCAATCTTTTGAGGACTTCCCCAACCGATTAATTCCGCTGATAGTTCATCAGCCGTTTTAAAGAACCAACCATCACGAATTTGTTTTTTCTTTTTATTAATAGCACCTTGTTTCGCCCCACGTTTTTCTAACTGGCTAATTTGCACTAATAGGCTTTGGTCCATTTTTTCGGTGATTCTGTACCAAAAGATTAAATTGTTTAATAATGCTGCTTCGAAATGTTTTCCTGTTAACTCAACTAATTCTTCTTTAATTACTACACGTTGAAGTTCTCTTACTTCTAGTTCTTCCGTTACTTTTGTTAAGTTTGACATAATAAAAAATCCTCCATTTTCTTCCCCAGCCTAAAATTGGGTATACAGAAATAGAGGATTTATGTTTACGTTTTTTTGAAGTTATGATACTATCGTTATAGACAGTATTAACTTAATGACGTAACTCATAAAACCTCTGCTTTCGAAGTTTTTAAATGGTGTCATGGCGACCAACCTTTGACCATCTAAAAACTACCGCTGGGGTTTTTTTATTTTTATTTTTAAATTTAGTTGTTTAAAAGTTATGTATCTACCCATCATCATAACAGACATTTGCCGAAAAAAGAAGAATATGAGGGAAAAAGGTTGAGAGCTGAGAAGCTCTCTTTTTTATTTTTAAAAGTTATCAATCAAGTTTTCTATTAATATACGCTTCTCAGGAGGTAGTTTATTTATCTTTTCCATGAGAGCAGCGGCTTCTTTTGAAATCTTATCTGATTTTTCCTTATCTAATGATTTATGCTCAGATAATCCCAACATGTAGTCAACAGATACATTAAAAAGTTTAGCCATTTTTATTCTATTATCGCTTGAAGGAGATTGTTTTCCCGATTCAAATCTGGAAATATTAGATTTTTCAATATCCAAGAAATCTGCTAGTTGTTGTTGCGTCATCCCCTTCTCAAGGCGCAAAGCTTTTAAGCGTTGTCCAAACATTTTTTGCCCCTCTTTTCATTCAAATTAATAAGATGTGTTTTTCACACCTTATGTATATCTACATTCTATACGAAAAGTTGAGTTTAAATCAACAAAATAATTCTTTTTATAAAAACTTAAAATAATTGTTGCGTAATTCGCAACTTTGTTATAAACTCGATTTATGAAAGAGGTGTTCATCGTTTATGATTATCAATAATGAATTTCTTCGTGAAATCAGGAAGGAAAAAGGATTAACACAAACTCAAGTAGCTAATCTACTTAACCTTGATAAGACATCTATTTCAAAGTACGAATCGGGTATTCATTGTCCTAGCTTAAGGGTTCTCGTGTTATATTCAGAGACTTTCGATATAAATATTGAAAAGTTTCTCAGGCAAAGTTAATTTTTTTTGTAACAAGGTTGTGTAATTCGCAACAAGTTGTGTGGATAAAGAGAGGGTGAAAAAAATGGAAGACAATCCAATGTCACTATTCATCTTATCAGTAATAATTTGTGTGGTAATGTCGCTTGCAGCTTTATTAGATAAACCGATTAAAAGATATTTAGAAAAATAATGAAGGGATGGGGAGCGATAATGACACCTGAAGAGTTGTTTGAGGCTAAAAAACGTTTAGTGTTTTCGGCAATAGAACAACAATTTGGCAGTTACCAAAACGCTAAACAAATTGCAGAAAATAACAATATGGAAATAGACGATTTAATACAAGTGGGACAGATGCAATTATGGGAATTGTGCTTACGATATGATCCAAAAAGGGAAAAATCATTTAATGGATACGCAATGAAACATATGAAATGGCGTATGAGTGATGAAATCCATAATAAAGGAACAATTTTTATATTGAATAGTCGCACAAGCATTGAAGAAAGAAATCAAATTAGTATACAGTCTATTGATTTACACCAAGAGGGAGAAGTAATAAATGAGTTTTTCGCAGTATCTCCTATAAATACGGAAGAAGAAGTAATATCATCTATTGAATTTGAAGAAATAACAAGTGTACTTGATGAAGAAGAGAAGATACTCATTCTACATATTAGCGAAGGATATACAGCAGAAGAGATAGCCTTAAAGTTCGGAATCGGTAGGTCTACAGTTCATTATAAGAAAAATAAAGCATTTTTAAAAATTAATCCAAATTATAGCCCAACTAAAAAAAAATCGTACTTTTTAGGAGCGCGATCATTAAAGAAAAACCACCTGCTCCAACAGGTGATCTAGATAAAATCAATTTTCAACATGATTATAACATGAATTCAACTCATGTAAAGGAGCTTAAAAAAGATGAATGAACAATTAATACCTAAAACTACATATCTAGTAAGTGTAGGTGATTTGTTTGTTAGTAATTCCAATCCGTTAATGGTGACGAAGTTAGTTAAGAATGCAATGGAATTTGAATATAAAAAATCAAAACAGGTAGCAGATGATCTCGGTGGAAAAGTGGTCTGCAAAACTGTGGAATATGCTAGGAGGGATTAATAATAGTAGAAAACCCAATGGTAGTTGGAAATCGTCAGGAATCAGTCGTAAGTGATGTTATGAGTAATTGTAAGAGTTGCTGTAAGGAAATCTACTTTGGTGAAGAGTATAGAGATATTGATGGAGATTACATACATGATGAAACAGATTGCATTCAACAATACGTACTAGCTCATTCCACAAGAAAGATTGCAGGTGAGTGATATGAACTTGCAAGATTGGATGTTGCAAGGAAGAATTGAATCTAAAATTCAAATCACGATGAATTTAATAGAAAGATATAAAAATAGTGATGATCCACATGCTTCATTAATGATTACGGCATATGAACATGGACTACAAGACCTCATGGAAATATATGAGGACCTTAAGAAGAAAGAAGGGATTCCATTTTGAACGCTGCTATTGAAGAATTAGAAAAATCATTAAGTGTGGAACAAGGAAATTTAAAGGAGCGTCATCGCAAATTAGAGTGGGTAATAGAAAGAAAGCCAGTCATTGAACAAAACATTAAGGACATTGAAAGCAAAATAAAGGACATTGAAGCTTCAATCTTTATTCTGAAAAGCATGGAAAAGGAGTAAATAACATGTTCCCTGCAAGACTGAGAGAGATAAGAAAAAAGAAAGACCTTACTCAACAGGAGCTAGCAGAAATGATTAATAAAGATAGATGTACGATTTCAAATTATGAAATTGGAGATTCTAGACCTACCATTTATGTATTATGCGATTTAGCAACAGCTTTAGGTGTATCAACAGATTATCTGTTAGGAAGAGTAGAGGTGAATTAAATGCAAATAACTAATGCAAAGGAAATCACAAATACCCAAAAAACATATTTGATTTACGCTCCACCTGGAATGGGTAAAACAACATCAATTAAATACTTTCCAGGGAAAACACTTGTTTTAGATGTAGACCGAACTTCGAAGGTGTTAAAAGGTCAAGAAAACATCGATATTGTATATGTGGATAATACTGATACATGGACATTTTGGGAAAAACTAATTCTTGAATTGGACAAGAATTACAAAGATGTATATGACAACATTGTAGTAGATAACATAAGCGAATTAGAACGTTGTCTATTATCCGATCTTGGAAGTAAAGGGAAAAATAAAGGTGTTCCATCTCAAGGTGACTATCAATATATGCAATTTAGGATTGTTAACAGTTTACGATATTTAAAAAACTTGGGTGCAAATCTGATTTGGACGGCTTGGGAAACTGATGATCTTTATATCGATAGTGAAGGACAACAATATAACCGATCTTACCCTCAAATCAACAAGAAAATCATGAATAATGTTCTAGGGTTATGTGATATTGTGGGGCGTTTGCAAGTAAAGGAAGATGGTACACGAGGGTTTGTTTTAAGCGCAACAAATAGCACATACGCGAAAAATCAAATCGATGAGCGTAAAGGCTGTGTACAAAGCGAGCTGTTACATTCCGATGTTTCAGCTACATAATTATCAAAAAAAATTAGTTGAAAAGACAAGAAAAGCTTATATGGAAGGGTTTAAATCCCCTTGTGTTGTTGCTCCATGTGGTGCTGGTAAGTCAGTCATTATTTCAGATATTGCTAGAATGACAACGAATAACGGAAAACAAGTTTTATTTTTAGTCCACAGGAAAGAGTTAATTGATCAGATTCGTAACACATTCATTAAAAATGAAGTGAATATGGATTTTGTAGAGTTCGGAATGGTTCAAACAATAGTAAGGCGATTAGATAAAACAGTTAAACCTTCATTAATCATTACTGATGAATCACATCACGGTTTAGCCGCTTCCTATCGTAAGATATATGAATATTTTCATGATGTGTTACGTCTTAGTTTTACTGCTACACCTATTCGCCTGAATGGGAGCGGATTAGGAGACATAAACGATGTTCTTATTGAAGAAGTTGATGCTGAATGGCTCATTGAAAATGGCTTTTTATCTCCATATAAATACTATGCACCGAAATTAATAGATACATCTTTACTTAAATTGAATAATCTACACGAGTTTTCAAGTAGTTCTATTGATAAAGCGATGGAAAGCAAAACGATTTATGGTGATGTGGTTGAGCATTATCAAAAATTAGCATTAGGAGAGCAAGCAATATGTTATTGCCACAATATCGAATCTAGCAAAATGGTAAAACAAGAATTTTTGAATTATGGCATTGTATCAGAACATATTGATGCGAAAACACCAAAGCTAGAACGAGAAGAAGTCATTACAAAATTTCGTAATAAAGAAATCAAAGTGTTAACAAATGTGGACTTGATAGGGGAAGGTTTTGACGTACCAGACTGTTCTACAGTTATCATGCTTAGACCTACACAATCCCTTTCCCTCTATATTCAACAAAGCATGAGAGGGATGAGGTACAAGCCTAATAAAACATCAATCATTATAGATCATGTAGATAATGTAAGACGATTTGGATTGCCAGATCAAAAGAGACACTGGAGCTTATCAAGTAGAAAAACATCATCCACTGAATCAGAAATAAAAATAAAACAATGTGGAAATTGTTTTGCGGTTTACCCATCAAGTGAAAAAGAATGTCCTGAGTGTGGTTACAAACCAGAAATAAAACCTGTAACAGAATATGAAGTGGATAAAACTGCAACACTTGAAGAAATCACAAAAGAAGACGTTCATATAACACTTGATTTTAGAGAACCGAAGGATTGTAAGGATATGAAGGAACTGTATGAATTAGCAAATTCACGTAACTATAAACGGGGATGGGCGTACCATCAAGGGAAACTATTAGGATTTATTTAAAATAAAAACCAGAATGGAGAATGAAAATGGGATTCACTTTAAATTTTAATGAAGTATTTAAAAGTAATGGACGTATTGCAGACGGTAATTATGAGGTAGTCATTAATCAATGTAATGAAGATGCTACACCAGGCGGTGCTGAATTTATCCAATTTGATTTAATCATTCGTAATGATGTAGAGCAAGCTTATAAAAATTGTCATATCTTCCACCGTGTTTGGAAGGCGAAAGATACTGGGAAGTATAATATGAAAACTTTTAATACAATCGGTAAATCGTGTCTATTACAAAATGGTAAGAGTTATAAATCATTAGAAGAATTATTAAATGACTTCATAAAGAAAACGGTAATGGTAACTGTGAAAAATGAACAATCTGAATACAACGGAAAAACATATGACAATACAAACGTGAAAAATTGGTCACCATCAAAAGTTACAGGACCTTTAAATCATACTTTTAAAAATGATAAAAAAAATCAAACGTTTTCTGAAATGCAACAAAGTGGAATGACAATCAAGGATGAGGATCTTCCGTTCTAAGGGGGTTAAAACATGTATGAAGCAATACCAGAAGAGTTGCAAGAACTAAAGCAATGGTGCTGTTTTAAGTTGCAACAACGCGGAGAGAAAATGACTAAAATTCCTATAGATGCTAATACCGGAGGGTTAGGTAAATCAAACGATGAAAGCACATGGGCGACTTTCGAAGTCGCCATGGATGCTATCGATACATTTAATTGTGACGGTATAGGATTTTATTTTAAACCACCTTACTTCGGAATTGATATTGATAATGTACGTGAGGAAATTGAACGTTATCAATCAGGAGATCATGAGGACAATATTGTGTCTGAATTCATTGAAATGATGTGTAGTTATACAGAATACTCGGTGAGCGGAAATGGCATTCATATTATTGCTAAAGGTGAATTGCCTAAAGGTGGTAGACGCAAAGGGAATGTAGAAATGTATGATAGTGGTCGCTTCTTTGCAATGACGGGAAACATTATCAGTAATTATTCACGAGTTGAAGATGATGATTATGGGAAAGTAGGATACCTCCACAATAAATATATTGCAAAAAGTGAAGTGACTGAAAGTAGCGTTTCACATAGTACGCAAAAAGGTGTAGATATTCCAGAAGAAGAAATCATTCAGATTGCTTGTAACAGTAAAAATGGGGTGCGTTTCAAATTATTTATGAGTGGTGGATGGGAACAATTCTATGATTCACAATCAGAAGCGGATATGGCTTTTGCAAATGATTTAGCATTTTGGACAAATCGTGATTTCAATAAGATGGACAGTATTTTTCGGAAATCTTCTCTTTATCGTGAAAAATGGGATAGAAAACAAAATAATTCCACATACGGTGCTGAAACATTAAATAAAGCAATTACTGATTGTACGAACGTTTTTATTCCAAGAGAGCGTGATGAAGAATTTAACTTATATGTACTTGAAGACGATGTGAAAACAATTGAAAAGAAATTTTATAGTTACGATGATACAGGTAATGCAAAACGATTTACAGATGCATATGGCGAGGTTATTAGATATAGCTACATCCGTAAGAATTGGTACTTTTATGACGGTAAGATATGGTTGATTGACCAACAAGGGATGATTAAAAATATTGCTGATAAAGTAATTGAGAAGATGAAAAATGAACCAATTCATGTGATGGACGGTGTAGATGAAGAAGAAGCAACAAAAGCATTTAATAAACACTTGAAATCATCGCGAGGTAGTAACGGGAAAACGAACATGATTAAAGAAAGTGAACATTTGCTACCTATTAAGCCGCATGAATTTGATAATGAACTAGATTTATTTAATGTTCAAAACGGGTACTTAGATTTGCGAACAGGAAAATTATACGATCACGATAAAACGAAGTTTTTCACAAAAATATCTTCGGTTGAGTATACAGATAAAATTGATTGTCCATTATGGATTGAATTTTTAAATCAAATATTCGATGGTAATCAAGAACTTATTGAATATATGCAAAGGGCTGTTGGGTATTCTCTTTCGGGTTCTACGGAGGAACAAATGATGTTTATTCTATATGGAAATGGTCGAAATGGTAAGTCAGTATTTTTAGATATAATTACCGAAATATTCGGAAACTATGCAACTAACATTCAACCACAAACGATTATGGTTAAACAACAAAGCTCTGGAGCAAATTCAGATATTGCTAGATTAGATGGAGCGCGTCTAGTCACTACTACAGAGCCAAATGAAGGTGTGCGATTAGATGAAGGTTTAGTTAAACAGCTTACAGGTGGCGATAAAGTAACAGCACGTTTCTTATACGAAAACGAATTTGATTTTATGCCACAGTTCAAATTGTGGATGGCAACAAACCATAAACCAATTATACGGGGTACTGATGATGGTATTTGGAGGCGTATGGCGATTATTCCATTCACAGTACAGATACCGAAAGAAAAGGTAGATAAGCGTTTAAAACATAAGCTAAGACGTGAATTAAAAGCAATCTTGCATTGGGCTGTGGAAGGATATATAAAGTGGCGTGAAAATGGCCTACCAGAACCACAAGTTATTAAGGATCAACGTGATGAGTACCGCACAGAAATGGATGCAGTAGAAGCATTTATTGAAGAATGCTGTAATCGGGGTACAAATTTAGAAGTACAAGCCAAAGACCTCTATCAATCATATAGAGAGTGGGCGAGCGATAACGGTCAATATATGATGAGTAGTACAAAATTCGGTCGTGAGATGGGTAAGAAATTTTTAAAGTTTAAAAGTGGAACAATTTATTATAAAGGAGTCGACTTATTGGAAGATTGTAAAAAGCCCTTTTTCAAATTAGGATATTGATTTTTCGGGAGAGTTTAGGAAGGTTTACGGACAGTTCTGTTAAAACTGTCCAAACTCTCAAACCCTTGATATATCTATTCTTTTATTACTTTATTTATTCTTTTTTGGATAGTTGGATAGTTGAAAGGAATAAAGAGTATATAAAAAAATTAATTTTATTATATATAAAGCTTTTGAAAAAACGGTAGTATCCGTCCAAAGTGTCCAAATGTGATTAGGAGTTGATTGTTATTAAAGAAATAGATGTGCAAAATGCTATTCGATTGGCATTGAATCCGTATGCCATTGTATTTAGGGCAAATGTGGGAACATTTAAAACGGCAGACGGTCGAACGGTATCAACCGGATTGCCTAAAGGATTTAGTGATTTATTTGGTTATCGTAAATCAGATGGAAAAATGTTTTTTATTGAAGTAAAAAATGAAAAAGGCAGATTAAGACCGGATCAAAAGCATTTTATCGAAACGATGCATAAAAATGGAGCGATTGCTGGGGTTGCACGTTCACCAGAAGACGCAATTGAATTGATAAGGAAGTAACAATGGACAGGAAAGACAGGTTAATAGAAAAATTGATTCAGATAAATATATTTAAGTTGCCGGATGGGCGGGACTTATACGAAGGAACAACAACAGAACTGAAACAACTATTAAAAGGGGATGGGAAGAATGGTAGCGATGGAAAACGGTGTTTATGAAATTACTAAATTAATTAACGATGCAAAGGAGAAAAAACAAAATGATTAAGATTACGGTATTCACTAAAAACAATTGTAATGACTGCAAACGTTTAAAAATGATGTTAGACAATTTCCCTTCTGATGTTGCTGTTTTAGATGTAACTTATCTCAATGTGGAAGACCCTAAAAACGCACATTACATTCAAAAACACGATCTCATGACAATGCCATCTCTAATTATCGAAAATGACCCAGTGATTCATGGTTTCCAAGAAGGTAAGGTAATGACCAGATTAGGAGTATAGGAGGGATTGAATGAAGAAAGAAACAAAAATTCAACTTGAATCAGAATTAGAAAGCGCGGAGAGTGACTTGCAAAACCAATTTCTTCATAAATCAATGTTGAAATCTGAAATGTCAAAAACAACAATAGCCATTGGTCAATTAGAAAAACGAATAATGAACTTAAAAAACTTATTAAGAAAAGGATGATGAAAATGTTGAACTTACAACCTATTTTTGAAAGACAAGAAAAATTAGATGCTGCGTTTGTAAAAGAACGAGGATTAGAAGGTATCAATCTGACTGCAAATACAACAACCGCTTTATATGTTGAATTAGGTGAATTAGCGAATGAAATTGAGTTTTTCAAACATTGGAAGGTTAATAGAAAACAAGACAACATTCACGATCGATGGGAAGAATTTGCGGACTGCATGCATTTCCTACCTTCACTCGGCAATATGTACGGCCATACTGATTTCGTTTTATCTGATAAAGGGCAAGATATTATCAAAGCTAGTCTGGAATATGACATTAGAACCGGACAAACTTTAAATCAATTATTCAGTTTAATTTATAGAACTAATTTTAGTAATCAAGTTGACTACACATTCGCTTTAGCTTCTTTAATTCAAATCGGGCAACTTATCGGAATGGATTTTGATGACATGTATGAAGCGTATAAGGCTAAAAACGATAAGAACTATAACCGCATTGCAAATAAATATTAAGGATTATGAACAAAAACGCTATTTTATTAGAAAAGGAGAATGGAAATGAATACAGTGACTATTAAATTTGGACAAGGTATATCAGCGTGGAAGGATGCACAAGAAGTATTAAAAATACTACAAGAAAAAGGTTACAAAGTACAACCCTACGAAGAAATCGGAACTGTTAATTTAACTAAGGAAATTAAAATGGAAGAAATATTAGTACAAGGAAACATAACTGAAGATTTAAAAAGATTAGGGGTTAATGCTACACGAACATACGGTGACGAAACAACATCATATCAAGTATATGAAGTTTCGGATGAGGATTTTAAGATACTGAGTGATGATGCAAGCAAAAGAGATACGGATGATGGTCATTGGGAAAGCGGCGGTTGGCGTTGGTGTGAGGGAAGTAATCAAGGTATACCGAATGTCACGATAACGGTTAATAATCAAAGGCTATTTTGTTGGGCGGAAGAAGTTAATGACGGTGAGGGACCATATTTTAATGGTTGGCATGTTAATTTGCTAGAATATCTCGATATAGAAAAAGGATGTACATCTTTTAAAAATGTATGTGCCCTAACTAAAGATCTAGCAAAACATAACAATATGACAATGGCTGAATTATTCAGAAAGTATCAAGGGTGGGATAAAGAAAACTAAACAAAAACTTCATTTTAATAGAAAAGGAGAATAAAAAATGAACTTAAAGGAGTACGTCGTTTATAAAGGTGAATCATTCGTATGTATTGGAACTGCAAAGGAATGCGCTCAACATATGGGTGTACTTCCTGCAACAGTTCGTTATTATACAACACCAACTTATCAAAGGAAGTTAGCAAAGCGAAAGAGAGCTAGGAATTACTTAACTGTTACGGTTCTTGATGAAGATTAGTATAAAAATTTCATTTTGTAGAAAAGGGGAAATTAATATGAAGAATCTTAATTTTAAGATATTAAGCAAGTTAAGAATTATTAATAAGAAGCCAGAAACCGTAATAAACCTATCTCGAAAAGAGGATGAAGTGACTGTTGATTTAGGGCAAATAATTATTACTGGAACACCTGAAAATATCAATACTTTCATAATTGGAATGACTGAAATGCCTCATTTGAATAGAAAGTGAGGTTAGGAAAATGTACTGTAAACCGATAAATAAACAAGATTGTAAAACGTTTGATGACCACGTTAGGAGGTTAACAGATATTTTTCTAGATTGTGGAAGCTTTCAAGTGTTAGAAATGGAAACAATTAAAATTTGTAAAGAAAATGATTTTGATGTTCATGAAATGGTGAAACAAGTTCAATGGATGATTGAGGATTTGAAATAGGAGGTAGAGGAATGAATAGATATAAAAAGGTTTTACATTTAATGTCTTTGATTGAATTCGTTGAAGGTGCAAATATTGAATTTAATTATTTTGATGAATGGTCAATTGAAAAAATCGATAAAGAAATCGAATTTTATGAATATGTTTCTGAAAAATAGGAGTTATAGGAATGGAAAAGGTTAATTTTCATTTCTCACGAAAAAACGGCTCTATATAATAAGGAAATTAAACGTTTAAATTAATTTCGAATGTAATAGGTCTTGGACAATATAAAACGTCTAAAAACGTGTAATAACACTGTATAAAATGATTCATCGGTTTGAGGTGAAAATGCAAGGGGGAAAAACGATGAAAAAGCTTAAAAAACGGAAAATAAAGAAGGCGATTGCTCGTAGAGGTAAATTATTTGATAAACAAAGAACGAATGATGCATGGAGAAATATATTTGTACAAGCTGGCATCCTAAAATAAGTGAGGTGGCATACACATTGGAATGGTTAAAAGATTATCATAAATTAGAAGATGAAATTATCTACTTAGAAAATGATTTAGATAGAAGTAAGCGCGAACTAAAAAGATGGGTGTATGGCGACTTGCAAGAAGTTCGATTAACTGAAGGTTCAGAAGGCGGGAAACTGGAAGATCGTATTGCTGTACGTGAACATGACTTAGCTCACAAAATGAACGACATGTTTGATTTCAAAAAGGTAATCAGTACATTCCACGGTTTGGAACATAAGATTATGTATGGTAAGTATGTGGAAGGCAAGACATTGGAAAAGCTTGCTGAAGAGTTAGATTATAGTCCACGATACATTTATAACAAACACGCACAAATAAAGCGTATGATTGAATATGCTCAGAAGTTAAGTTAACAAAATGTTAAGTTCACTTCAGTTCATGTTAACTATTGCAAAAAGGGTTTATAGTAATAACATAAAGAATTAACGGAAGGGCAACTGAACGAAACGGTTGCTCTTTTGTTTATGAGTGGATATTAAAATATCACGTACCGGAATATAAATAGAAGAGATAAAGATGGTGATTAGGGAATGGGTTGGGTAGACTTCTTCGGAATTCTAATATGGATAATCATCCTTTACATGTATTATCGATATGTTACAAAATAAATGAACGAAAATATAGTTAGTTAACAAGGTGAAGTTTATGCATAGCAAATTAGCTATTGACAGTGAAAACACCTATAAATACAGCAATGTATGAAATTTGCATACAATTACATTTAATTACAAATTAAACAATAAAATAGGTAAAACGGGGAAATGACTGATATCACTACATTCCGAGAAAATATCTTGTTTACATAATTTTTTATTATCGGAAGTTAATGTTAAGTTTACTTTCCATTCTTACAGATAATAGGATGTTGTGTTCATTCATTTCCCTGTATAAATTAAATCAGACTACAAAATTATTAAAATAAGATTCTTTTAGCATCCATTCGGGTGCTTTTTATTTTGGAGGAGGATGAAAGATGAAATTTAAAACGCAATTAGAATGTATGGACAATGAGTGTCGTACCGTGATGTTTGGACATTTTTTAGATGGGATGAGATGTGTCAAGTGTGGCGGACCAGCAACACCTAAACCTTATAATCCGGTTAAGAAGCAAACTGATCAAAGTACAACTAGTGAATTAGCAATTCAGGTGAATGTTGATACGACTGAAGCATTGAAACAAATGAAGGAATTAACAAACGTAGCTTATGCATGTGTGGAAGCATTTGAGAAGTTGGATAAGGTTATGGGTAGGTTTACTAATAAGAATGAATTAAAAGATATACAGATCAGTACTGCATTAGATGGAAAGATTATAGCGGAATCTATAGATTCTATTAAATGTCGAGCGATTAAGGAGTGAAGATAGATGGACAGTGTTTTAAACGGTAAGATTGCTGCACTTGGTCTTATGCCTATTGATAAGAAAGCATATATCAAATACCTTAAACCACTTGAAAAAGCACACAAAAAGTCTGGAATAGATGTTAAGTATTACAAGCTGTATGGCGGGAAACCTATGTTTTATTCTGTGGAATATCTCATGCAAACATCAATAAAAGAATTACTGGAAAAAGATAAATGGAGAAAAGATTTAAGTGTAAGGGGTGAGTAGATGGATGGTGTATATGAACAGAAGGCTGAATCTAAAAGTGTAACAGAATTATTAGCTAAGTTCTCAACCGAGGATCTTATTGAAGCCTTAAAGCTAAAGCAAGATGTACAAATCAATCATACAACAAAAGAAACATGGGCTATTAAATACGATTTAACTAAAGTAAAGAAGTATTGTTTGCTTATTAACAATTGTAATCCAGCTTACATTGAAAGCTATAAAAGAATCTTAGAGTTGGAACAACACTTATATTCTGGTGGTTGTGAATGAATATATTCTTACACAATGTAATCGGTGTAAATGAAGCTGCATCTATTCTTAATGTATCACCTGGTCATATTAAGAACTTATGCGCTGAAGGAAAGATTGTAGCAAAGAAGATTGGTAAGACGTGGGTGATTGATAAATCAAGGTTAAAAGGAGTGAGGTAGATGTTATGGCTATTAGCTTATCTTATTGTCGGGCTACTATATACAACAATCAGGTTATATCCATCGATATGTGAGGTTGCATATAAGAATGTGGACGATGCTGTATGGTTGATAGCGACAATTGTTATATCAATTGCTGTTATCTTCTTTTTAATTCCATTCTGGATTATCCTGTTAGCTCTTGATATAGCTAAGTTGTTTTATAAACAAAGAGGTAAGCTTCATGAATGAATATAAAACCAGACAACAGAAGCGTAAGTTCTATGACAGTGGTGAGTGGAAGAGGATACGTGAGCAAGTAAAGAAGAGAGACTCTTATGAGTGCCAGGAATGTAAACGCAATGGTCGAGTACAAACAGATACCAATGAGTACAGTGAGAGTGCAAAGCGTAAGAAGATTCAACTTATTGTCCATCATATAAAAGAACTAGAACATCATCCAGAACTTGCATTAGAAATAGATAACTTAGAAACAGTCTGTGTGGATTGTCATAATAAAGAACACGGTAGAGTGTTTGTAAAAAAGATAAACAAATGGGAAAACGATGAAAAGTGGTAAAAATGATTCGATAATAACACCCCCCCTTAAAAAATTTCATCAAAAAATGCTCTAAGGGGCACCGGAGGAGGGGGTTAACTGTCGAGTTTTTTTACTAAATTTACGCACGTAAGGGGGGTGGTGACTGTGAAGAACAAAGCGAAAGTAAAAAGAGAACTATTAAATCGAATAGATGAAGAAAATAGCATTCAAGTTGAGAAGGTTGAGAGGTATTTAAACCTCTTAGAATTGTACTATCAATTGGATGAAGCTATTGAAGAGTTTGGGACAATGATTACTACAATTAACGGATCGCAAAAGTTCACCAAACCAAACCCAGCGATTGCGGAGAAAAATAAAATTAACAGTTCATTAATTGCATTAGGAAAGGATTTAGGATTAGATTTTAATCCTCCTAAGACTGATAATTCTAATACTGGATATAGCAAAAGTGATTTAACATGATTAAGCAAAAGTATGTGGAAGAATACATTGAGCTTTATCGTTCAGGAAAGGTAAAGTTCAACAAAGAAAGAGAACTGTTAATTAATTATCTAGAAAAATATGTTTTAAACAGAGAAGATTTGTATTTTGATGATGAAATGATTCAGGATTGTATCAACTTCGGTGAGAAGTGGTATTTTCCTTTGCAACCATTTCAAAAATTCTTAATAGCATTCGTTTTTTTACTTTATAAGAAGAATGGCCGTGTATTTTATCGCAAGTTCTTGTGGATGTTAGGGCGCGGTGGCGGTAAAAACGGTTTAATATCAGTTATCGCTCATTTTTTAATTAGTGAATTACATGGAATACCTGAATATAACATATCTGTTGTTGCAAATAGTGAAGAACAAGCGAAGACAAGCCCTGATGAAGTAAAGAAAACAGTTCGCAGACATGAAACGTTAAAAAAGGCTTTCAAAGCAACTGAAACACAAACTACTTCAAGAGCTACTGCAAGTGTATTGAAGTTTAGAACATCAAACGGAGATACAAAAGATGGTTTGCGAGACGGTGCGGTAGTTTTCGATGAAATACATCGATATGAAAGTAATAAAGATGTCCGCGTCCACATCAGCGGCTTGGGAAAAAGAAAGAATCCGCGTGAGTTTTATATTGGTACAGATGGATATGTACGAGATGGTTTCTTAGATAAATTAAAAGAAAAAGCAATGAAAGTTTTAAGAGGTGAAGCGCGTCCGAACGCTGTTTTCCCCTTTATATGTAAGCTTAATGACGAAAGAGAAGTTGACGATTTAGATAAATGGGAATTCGCAAATCCTATGTTATCAAAGCCATTAAGTGAATATGCTGAAGGCTTATTTGAAACGATGAAGGAAGAATATGAAGATTTAGAAGACGATCCAGACAACAGAATTGAATTCATGACAAAACGAATGAATTTACCTGTGTCAGATTTAGAACGTTCGGTTGCGAAGTGGGAAGAGATTAAAGCAACAAACCGTCCGTTTCCTGATTTGTATGGGCGAGAATGTATTGGAGCCCTAGATTTTGCTAGTATTAGAGATTTCGCTGCTTGTGGGCTTTTATTTAGAGTAGATGGTGAATATGTGTTCAAAACGCATTCTTTTGTTCGTAAAGAATTTGTTGATATTTACTATGGCTACTCTAAAAAAGCGAAAGAATTTAAAAAAGAAAAATATGCACCAATTAGAGAATGGGAAGAACAAGGTTTGTTAACTGTTGTGGATGAACCAACAATTAATCCTCAACATATTGTCGATTGGTTTGTTGAAATGCGTGACTCTTATGGATTGAAGAAAATTATTGCTGATAATTTCCGTATGGAAGCAATAAGACCGTTATTAGAAGCGGAAGGATTCGAAATAGAAGTTATAAGAAATCCTAGAGCAATTCATAGTTTACTAGCACCTCGAATTGAAATGGCATTCGCAAATAAACAAATCGTTTTTGATGATAATCCTATGATGCGTTGGTATACACAAAACGTATTGGTTGTTATTAAAGCCGATGGTAACAAAGTTTATGAGAAGAAAGAGCCGGTTCGTAGAAAGACTGATGGCTTCCAGTGTTTTGTACATGCTCTTTATAGGGCTGATGAAATACAAGAAGTAACTGATTTTGTTATAGGCGACATTAAATTCTAATAAAGGGGGTGATGACAATTGGATGGATCAGTGATGTATTAAACAAAAACAAAGAAATTGCGTTTATGTTTGATGTAGATATGTTCATTGATACAGCGAACAGAGTCCACATGAAGCGACTAGCGATTGATACCTGTATATCATTTTTAGGAAGAACAATTAGTCAATCGGAATTTAGAGTTAAAAATGGTGAAGCATTTGAAAAGAATGAACTTTACTACCGGTTAAATGTTAGACCTAATAAGAATATGACAGCAAGTACATTTTGGGAAAAATTCATTCAGAAGCTTGTTTATGATAATGAGTGTTTAGTTATCCAAGCTGATGATGGTGATTTACTTATTGCTGATGATTTTGAACATAACGAATATGCCGTGTTTGAAGATACTTTTACGAATGTCACAGTAAAAGATTATCAGTTTAAAAGAAGTTTTAAACAAAGTGAAGTTATTCATTTGAGATATCGAAATGATAAGTTATCACCACTTATTGATGGACTCTTTGCTGATTATGGCGACTTATTCGGAAGAATTTTAAGTTCTCAGAAACGAAAAAATCAAATTCGTGGCACGGTTGATATGGATATGATTGGTGCTAAAACACAAGAACAGGTCGATAAGTTACAAAAATTTATAGATGACATGTATCAAGCGATCGGTAAGAAAGATATAGCTATTGTTCCACAACAAAAAGGGATTGAGTACAAAGAAGTTTATAATGGTTCTGCTAATGGCCCTAGTGTGGAAGAAATCAATAAAGTAACTAATGGCTTTCTAAATCAAGTAGCAATGGCTTTTGGTATTCCGACAGCTTTATTATATGGTGAAATGGCTGATGTAGAGAAGCAAACGAAAAATTACATGCTTTTCACAGTGAAACCTTTGCTAAAAAAGATATCAGATGAAGCAAACGTTAAATTTTTTGAAAAAGAAGAGTATCTAAAAGGACAAAGGATTCAAGTAAAAGCTGTTTCTTATCAAAGTATATTTGATTTGGCGGAAAAAATAGATAAATTGATTGCTTCTGGTGTATTTAAAGGAAATGAAATCAGGGTAGAAGTAGACTATGAAATATCGGATGATCCTAACTTGAACAAGCATTATATTACGAAAAACTACGCTGAAATGAATACAGAAGAAGGAGGTGAGAAACAAAATGACGGTGAAAATTGACGTTAAAGGCCCAATTATTTCAAATGATGAAGCGTGGATTTATGATTGGTTTGAAATGGATGCTGCAAGCCCAGGTAAGATTTCAAAAGCGCTTGATGATGCAAATGGCGATGACTTAGTTGTATCAATTAATAGTCCTGGTGGTTATGTACACGAAGGTTCAGAGATTTACACAGCGTTAAAGAATTATCCTGGTCATGTGGAAGTTCAAATTGTTGGTTTGGCTGCAAGTGCGGCTTCTGTTATTGCAATGGCTGCTGATAAAGTCCGAATTTCTCCAACTGCACAAATCATGATTCATAACGCTTCGATGTGGAACGGTGGAGATCATCGTGATATGGAAAAAGCGGCTGAAATGTTGAAAACGACAGATCGAGCAATTGTAAACGCCTATGTCATTAAGAGTGGTAAATCAGAAGAAGAACTACTTAATATGATGGCTGAAGAAACTTGGATGGGTCCACAACAAGCATTAGAAAATAACTTTGTGGATGAAATTATGTTTATGGAGAATCCAGTTAAAATGACAGCTTCAACTACTACTGCTTCCATGCTTCCACAGAAAGTAATCGATGGTTTTAGAAATGGAACAATGAATAAAGGCCAAGGGATTACAAAAGAAGATTTAAACGCTGCACTATTAGGACTAAAAAATGAAATTCTGAATGATTTACAAACAAATACAAATCCAAAAGAGCCTATTCAAGAACCTGTTAATACAAAACAGAATTTGAGTACGCTCTTTTTAAATTTAGGAGGAAAATAAAATATGGTTATTAAATTTAATAATTTTGAAGAAAAGAAACTAGCATTTGCGAAAGCAACACAGGAGGGAACTCCAGAAGAACAAACAGCAGCATTAAATTCTATGATTGGAGCACTTGCTACAGATGTACGAGCAGATATTTTAAATCAAGTAAATGAATCAATGGTAGATCGTTCTATTATGCAGTCTCGTGGCGCTAATGTATTAACAAGTGACGAAATGAAATTCTTTAATGCAGTAGTTGAAGAAGGTGGATTTAAGTCTACTGAAACTTTACCTAAAACAACTCAAGAACGTATTTTTGATGACTTAGTTGAAGATCATCCTTTCTTACAACATATTGGTTTAGAGAATTTAGGTGCAGTAACAGAATTCGTTTACGGAGATCCAGAAGGTGCAGCGGTATGGGGGCCATTATTTGATGGTATTAAAGGTCAATTAAACGCTACATTCCGTAAAGATAGCATTTCACAACTTAAATTAACGGCGTTTATTCCATTAGCAAATGACATGTTGAAACTTGGACCTGTATGGGTAGAACGTTATGTTCGTACAATGATTACAGAAGCGATGAAAGTAGGCTTAGAACGTGGATTTGTAGCTGGTACAGGTAAGAATGAACCTATTGGGTTATTAAAAGATCCAAGTGGAAGTGTTGTTGGCGGAGTGTATCCAGATAAAAAGCCAGTAGGTACTTTAACATTTGAACCAGGTCGTAAAACAATCA
Source organism: Bacillus sp. AFS012607 (assembly GCF_002558005.1). NCBI lineage: Bacteria > Bacillati > Bacillota > Bacilli > Caryophanales > Bacillaceae > Bacillus > Bacillus sp. AFS012607. The sequence continues at coordinate 11,640 of NZ_NTVM01000038.1, read as the reverse complement.
ACGAATTAAAAGGCGTTGTTAAATTGTTAGCTAAAAAATTAAATGCTGATGGTTCAGACGCAGATCGACCAAAAAATATTGCTGGTAAAGTAGTTATGGTAACTAATCCGTTTGATACTTTTGATATTCAGGCAAACGCGACAATTCAAAATGCGGCCGGAGTATATGTAACTAGCTTGCCATTTAACCCAATCCTTACAGAATCAGTGTTTGTACCTCAAGGAAAAGTATTATTCTTTGTTAAAGGTCAATATGTTGCAGCAATGGGTGGAACAGAGCCAATCAAGAAGTATGAAGAAACATTAGCTTTAGAAGATGCAACTGTTTATATTGCTAAACAATATGCTACAGGTAAACCGAAGGATAAATACACTTCACAAGTTTATACACTGAAACTTGAAGAAGTAACGCCACCGACACAAGGATGATGTGAATGGAAACAGTAATTTCAGATGTAGTATTACAAGAATTTAAAGATAGGATGCACTTAGGGGCTGAGGAAGATGATAACCTAAAGCGCATCCTTTCTACGTCTAACAAGGCATTACTTAGGGTTTGTGGGAATTATGATTTAAATAAAGACGAGGAGTTCAAAGAATTAGTCTTTGAACGTTCTCGTTATGTCTATAACGATGCATTAGAGTATTTTGACAAGAATTTTTTAAGTCAGATTAATAGTTTAGGTATCGATAAAGCATTAGAAGAAATTAAATTGGACGGTGATTAATATGCGTCCTTTTCAGTATAAAAAACCACTGAATACAGGCGATTGTAGAAATCGAATTATCATTGAACAACCTGAAGTAATAAAAGATGAATTAAATCAAGAAGTTGAAACAGGTAATTGGCAAGAAGTAAAAAAAGCATGGGCAATGATAAAAACGGTAAAAGGTTCGGAGTACATTGAAGCTTCAGCATCACAATCTACACGGATTTATCGGTTTGTGACGCCTTATACAGCAGGTATTACAGAATTAATGCGAATCAATATGAAAGGTCGTATCTTTGATATTATCGAACCGCCAATGAATGATGATGAAATGTATCAAACATTGACTATTATCGCAAAGGAGCATATTTGATATGAATGATTTTGCGAGCGAACTTGCTAGAGAATTGCAAAGATATGCAAATGTTGTGGAAGAAGAATTACTGACAGCGCAAGAAGAAGTTGCTGATGTTGCTGTAGAAAAATTAAAGCAAGGTAGTCCTAAAAAAACAGGGGCATATCGTAAAGGATGGCGTAAGAAAAAAGAAGGTAATAGTGTTGTCGTCCACAATTCACAAGGACAATTAACGCATCTTTTAGAAAATGGACATGCGAAAGTCGGGGGTGGGCGTGTTCCGGCACAAGTTCATATCCTTCCAGTTGAACAGTATGTAATTGATGAGTTGCCAAGACGTATCGAAAGGGCGGTTCAACAATGACATTAGTTGAATTAACAAAAATTCTTGAAGCTACAGGTTATCCTGTGGCTTATTCGCATTTCACAGCAACACCAGGTAATCCTGTGCCAAGTCCTCCATATATTTGTTTCCTTGTGGATGGATCAGCAAACCTAATGGCAGATAACAAGGTTTATCACAAAATAAATGATGTAAATATTGAGCTTTACACTACTAAAAAAAATTTAGTTGTAGAAGCCAAACTTGAAAAAGTTCTAGACGATCATGAGATTCCTTATGACTCACCGATTGAAGGAATTATTGAATCTGAAAATATGTATCAGAAAATATATGAAATGAGGTTGATATAAATGCTTAAAGAAAATAAAGTTACGTTTGGTTTAAAGAATGTACATTATGTCCCATTTGATACTCAAGATTTTTTAGTAAAGTTTGCGACACCTATTCCATTGCCTGGTGGGGTTGAACTAACATTTGAGCCGCGTGGTGATTTAATTGAATTCTATGCAGATGACATGCTTTATTACGCAGCAAGTAATAACCAAGGTTACGATGGAACATTAAATATTGCCACTATTCCAGAGCAATTTGCTATTGATGCGTTAGGCGAACAATTAGATGAGACAGATGGTGTATTAAATGAATTAGCTGATGCTAAAGGGAAACCATTTGCATTACTATTTGAATTCGATGGCGATGTAAATGCTACTCGACATGTTATGTATAACTGTGCAGCGAGTCGTCCAACAATTGCATCTAAAACAAAAACAAATTCAGCTGAACCAAATACAAATGAACTGAAGTTTGTTTCTAGTCCAATCGTTTTAGCTCCTGGTGGAAGACCAATGGTTAAAACAAAAACAACATCTAAAACAACTCAAGCAATTTATGATAATTGGTACAAAGAAGTATATGTTAAAAAACCAGCAGCACCAAAAGGAGCGTAATAGTAAATGGAAAAGACAATTACAGTAGATGGTCAAGATATTCGTTTGAAAAGTACAGGAGGAACACCAGTCCGATTTAAAGCGCAATTTGGAAAGGATTATTTTGCACAACTTCTCAAGTTAGCACCACTTGGGAAAATCGATATGGAAAATCTAGATCCAAGTAAGTTAGATAGTGTGGATTTCGAAGTGTTTTATAATCTTGTTTGGACTATGGCGAAAACAGCTGATCCAAAGATACCAGAACCGATGGTATGGTTAGATTCATTTGATGAATTTCCGATCATTGAAATCTTAGAAGATATTCAAGATATGATAGCTTCCACAATTCAATCTAAAAAAAAGTTGTAGATAGTAATAATAGTCAACAAGGAGCGAATCAGGGTGATGTATTCACCACTGAGACGTTCCTTGTTTTGTGTTATAAATGCAAACTTACAAAGGCTGATTTAGAGGATATGACGATTGGTATGTGCCTTGATTATATCGATGAATATTTAGAAATGCAGAAACCACCACAAGAAAAAACACGTAAAGCAACGCAAGCAGACTTTAATAGTTTCTAAAGAAGAGAGGTGAGAAAATGGCAGGAAAAATTAAAGGAATTACGATAGAAATTGGCGGGAATACTCAGCCGTTACAAAATGCTTTAAAAGATGTAAATAAACAAAGTGATGCTTTGGCTAAAGAATTAAAAGATGTCGAGCGTTTGCTAAAATTTGATCCAGGTAATGTGGAAGTATTAGCGCAAAAACAACAGTTACTTACACAACAGATTGAAAATACAACGCAAAAACTAGATAAGTTGAAAGCAGCGGAACAACAAGTACAAGCTCAATTTCAAAACGGTAAAATTTCTGAAGAACAATATCGTGCATTCAGGCGTGAAATTGAATTTACAGAAGGATCGCTTAATGGTCTGAAAAATAAACTTGGAAACATGAAAGCTGAGCAAGAGAATGTAGCGAGTTCAACAAGGCAATTAGAAACATTATTTAGAGCTACAGGTAAAAGTGTTGATGATTTTGCAGGAGCGTTAGGAAATCGTCTTGTGAATGCAATTAAAAGTGGCACGGCTACCAGTAGGCAGTTAGATCAAGCCATTGGTCTTATTGGTCGTGAAGCATTGGGAGCGGAAGCTGATATTGAAAAATTACAACGTGCGCTTCGTTCTGTTGATGATGGTAATTCAATACAACAAGTTCGAAATGATTTAAGGGACCTTTCACGTGAAGCTGAAAGAGCAGGGAAAAGCTTCAAAGAATTAGATATCGGTTTAGAAAATATGTTAGGCGGAGCGATGGCGGCTGGGGGCATCTCAGGTGTAATTGAAAAGGCTCTTGATACTTCAAAATTAAAAACGAAAATTGATGTAACTTTTGAAGTCCCAGCATCATCTAAGAAATCAGTTGAACAAGCGGTTCGAGGAATCGAAGCATATGGTGTAGATGTGGAAGAAGCTCTTGAAGGAACTCGTAGACAATGGGCTTTAAATAAAACAGTTGGTGATGAAGCGAATGCAGCAATTGTAAAGGGAGCAGCCGCAATATCAGCTTCTTATGCAGGTATTGATTTTACCGAATTAATCCAAGAAACCAATGAAGTTGGTAGTGAATTGGGGATAACCAATGATAGTGCGCTAGCTTTAACAAATGCCTTATTAAAAATGGGATTCCCCCCAGAACAGTTAGATATCATTGCTGAATATGGCGGGCAGTTAACACGAGCTGGGTATACAGCTGAAGAAGTACAAGCGATTATGGCAGCTGGGGTAGATACAGGAACCTGGAATTAGATTATAGTTCCCTTGTATGGCGACATACAATGAAAAACTCCTTTAATTCAGTGAAACTCTCAAGTGAGACAATACTGAGCGAAGCCTTTTAATTAAGGAACGTGCAACGACTAGTCGAAAGACGTAGGGTGTAAGCAAATGACACTCGAAACGGGGAGCAACTCGAGTAGTTGAAGATATAGTCTAATCTATGCGGTGACGTATAGCAGTTCATGAGAGAACGGGCGTGACTTTGCGAATCACGTTGAATGTAAATGATCGATAATCTCTTAGATGGTTTGAAAGAAGGGCGTATTAAAGCAGCTGAGTTTGGTAAAGAAGTCGATAAATCAATGAAGGAATCCCTTGAAGGTACGAAAATTTCAGCCGATCAATTACAAAAATGGGGACAATCTGTAGCAAAAGGCGGTAAAGAAGGTTCAGCCGCTATGACAGATATCGCTAAAGCTTTAAATCAGATTGAGGATGAAACCAAGCGGAATGAGATTGGTGTAAAACTATTCGGGACCATGTTTGAAGACCAAGGACAGAATATTATAGATACGCTTTTAAATGCTAAAGATAAGGTCATTGATTTAAACGTAAGTCAAGAAGAGTTAAATGCCATGATAAAGAAAATGGATGCAAGTCCAGCTGTGAAGTTCCAAAAAGCAATGGGTGACTTAAAAATGGCACTTGAGCCACTTTTGGGTATTGTAGCTAATATTATCGGAGCTTTTGCAAGTTGGGTTTCAGCACATCCAGCATTAGCCGCAGCATTAACAACGGTTGCTGTAGCATTAGGAATATTAATTGGAGCTTGCATGGCTCTAGCTCCGGTATTTGTCACCTTATCCAGTATAGCCGGAATAGTAGGTGTAAGTATTGGGGCTGTTGCTGGTCCAGTTGCATTGGTAGTTGGAGGATTAATAGCGGCCACTGCAGCTATAGCAGGAGTAGTCGTGTGGATGAAACATTTATGGCAGGCAAATGAAGGTTTCAATAATAGTCTATCTGGTGTGATTACTAGTATACAGAACTTTATTGGGATTCTTATCGCTTTAGGTAAGTATCTATTTACTACAGCGGCTGAAGGAGATCATATGAATCAATGGGTAGGTTATCTACCTGAGAGTTTTCAAGCCGCAGCGGAGAAAATTGGCTTAGCTGTTGTTAAAATACGTGACGCTTGTCTACATCTTTTTGATGCTATAAAAGCGGTATTTTCAGGAGATTTTAGCCAATTAGGAGAGATTTTTAAAACAATTGGTCCTTCTATAGCGGGGGCAATTATCGGTGGTCTTCCTGGTGTCCTTGTTTCTGTATCTCGTTATTTACCAGCGATTGCAGAATATTTGAATGCAAATTCAGGAATTATTCTTGAAACCATAACAAATATATTTACCAATATAGCTAATTTCGTAACAACAGCATTACCGCAATTTCTTGAAGCTGGATCTCAAATGATTTCAAGTCTTGTGAATGGTTTGGTTGTAGCGGCTCCAATTATTCTTGAAGCCATTGTTGGAATCATTAATACGATTTCGCAAATGATTGTAACTTATCTTCCTATAATCGTTCAAACAGGAATCCAAATTATTCAAACCTTAATTTCTGGAATTGTACAAGTCTTACCTACTCTTATAGAAACTGGTCTTCAATTAATTATGACTTTAATTAATGGAATTATGCAGATGATTCCGCAATTAATACCAATAGCTGTAACGATTATAGAAACTATTATTAATGGAATTATGTCATTTTTACCTCAGTTAATTGAAATAGGAATAAATTTATTAGTTTCATTAATCACAGGTATTACACAAGCATTACCTATGATCGCTTTAGCAATTATTACCGTCATTACAACTTTGATTGAAGCAATTACATCAAATCTACCAAAGATTATTGAAGCTGGTGTAAAAGTATTAATTAGCTTAATAGATGGAATCATTAAAATGTTACCGCAATTAATAGATTTAGCGATAAATCTTATAACGAAAATAGCAGATACATTACTAGCAAACTTACCTAAAATAATTGAATCCGGTATAAAAATTCTAATGGCTATTATCGATGGGATTGTGAAAGTCTTACCGCAACTTATTAATGCAGCCTTAGATTTAATTGTTAAAATAGCATCCACATTAATCGCTAACTTGCCAAAGATCCTTGAAGCTGGTATCAATATATTGCTTATGTTAATTGCTGGTATCATAAAAGTTCTACCAGAATTAATAGCCGCAGCATTAAAACTTATTATTACTTTAGCTGGAGAATTAATTAAGAATTTACCAAAAATCCTTGAAGCTGGTGTTCAATTGATTTTGGCTTTAATAAAAGGGATTGTAAGCATGGTAGGACAATTAGGCTCTACAATTGTAACAGATATTATACCGAAGATTGTTGATACTTTAAGAAAAGTTGATTTAATTAAGATAGGGAAAGACATTATAAGTGGTCTGATTGACGGTCTTGGTAGTATGGCTGGAAAAGTAATGGACAAAGTTAGATCAATTGGTAACAGCATTTTAGATGGTTTTACTGGATTCTTTGATATTCACAGTCCATCACGTGTGATGCGTGATAAAGTTGGTAAACATATTGGTAGTGGTCTTGCAGTCGGTATTCAACAATCTTCAGGTGGGGTTCTTCAAGTAGTACAAGACCTATCAAATTCTGTATTTGGTATTCTAGAAAACACCTTAAATGCATTTAATCGTTCAAATATGAATGGAATGATGAATAATAATCCACTTCAAAAATACTTTGAAGCAATATTTGAAGACGGTGATTATCTAAATGACTGGATTACACATTTACCAGTGGACATGAGAGATGCATTGAAAGCAGTTGGTAAAGAACTAGAGGGTTATGATGTTAATAGCGGTATGAGTGCTGATAACCCTGTAGCACGTTATATACGTAGTGTGTTAGAGAGTGGCAATCCATTTCAAGAAATATTAGAAGAGGAATTTGTAGAATCCGGAAAGTGGCTAGAAATCGGTAAAAAAGTTGCTGGATTTAGAGAACAAATTTTTAAAGATTTCTATAATGATCCGAATTTAAATCCAAATAAAGATAACATGTTATCCTCCGCATTTGAAAACATCTTTAATACTGTGAATAATACTTTTAAACAGTTTAGTCATATGGGTAACAGAGCTGGGAAAAGTATTGGGGATGGACTTGCGGAGGGAATGAAGAATTCAATAGGGATTATTAATCAAGCTTCTAAAACAATGAGTGCAGCGGCAGTACCAACAGTTAATGTAGGCAATTTAGGGGCGCAAGCTAATGGATTGTATCAAACTCAAGGAATAAATGGTGAATTTGCGGTTCCAGGTGGTGGATTAGCAATTGAAGTGCCTGTTAATTTAGATGGACGAGAAGTTGCACGTGGTACTTATCGATACACAACTGAATATCAAGATAGAGAAAACAAGAGAAACTCAGCCTTTTAGGTTTGGGTTTCTTTTATTTTATAAAGAAACGGGGTGTCAAAATGAGCTCTTTTACATTCAACAATCAACGAAAAGAATATATCCAAATAGAAAAAGGATGGAGCCCACCAACATGGGCACCTCTAAAACGTAATTTCTTAAAAATACCTGGATATCCAGGCGCAAGATTATTAGGAACGGATACAGATCCTCGTCCACTTCCTGTCCCTGTAGGAATTATCGTTCCAGATGGAACAGATTTAGAAACATTAAAAGAAGAAATAGCAGCATGGTTAATTACAGAAGAAGCAGTTGAGCTAGTATTTGATGCAACCCCTGATAGAACATATTTAGCTATAATTGATGAGGATTTTAATCCTGATGATTTCGTTACTTTAGGTAAAGGTACTTTGAATTTCGTTTGTCCAATGCCATATAAGTTAGGGCCTACTAAAACAGTAGAATTTGAAATGGATGGGCGTGGGTTAATAGCAAATATTCAAAACAAAGGTAGTGTAGAATCTAATCCAATTATAGAAGTTGAAGTAACAAAGCCTTCCACATTTCTTGATGTATGGAATGGAGACAATTATTTTCGTATCGGATGGCCGCTTAGCGTAAATCAGATACCTGTCGAAAGAAATCAGCGGGTAATGTGGGATGAAATGTCTACCACTATAGGATGGACGGATGTTCCGAGTGCAGAAGATATGGTAGGGGGCGGGGCTTTTAAAGTAGATGCAGGCTCACGCCTAGTTCCGGTTTATTTAGGTGAAACAAATATAAAAGGATGGCATGGTTGCATAGCTAAAAAGAACATCCCACAAGGCCCGCTACAAGATTTTATTATGCAGGCGTATGTTGGGGTAAGAAGCTCTCACCCCGATCAAATGGGGCGTGTTGAAATAGGTTTGTTAGATGAAAATAGCGACTATGTGGCTCGTATTTCTATGAATGATGTTCATTGGCAAGCAGAACAGAATACAGGGTTCGCTAAGCTTGGTAACAAAAAGAAACCAAACAGCGAGCAAGTGCTTATAAATGAACCTGGAGATCATCCTACTACATGGAATCAATATCGTGGTCGATTATGGTTAGCACGTACCGGCAATAGATGGGAAGCTTATATTTCTAAGTTTTTATGGAATACCGAAAAGGATGATTCGGAACGCTTTGTCGTGTGGGAAGATGAAAACAATATGAATATGGATAAAGTGGCACAAGTTCAAATAAGCATCAGTCAATTTTCGGATAACATGTTTTGTACAGACATGAGCATCGATGACTTAAAAATTTGGAAAGTCAATATGAATACCCAAGATAATCCGCCTTATATTTTTGATGTTGGAGATAAAGTAGTTATTGATACCGAGCGAAGCCTTGTATCAATCAATGGTAAAAAGGCGATTAATCTAAAAGATATATTCAGTGATTATCCAGTTGTTAACAAAGGATTAAACAAGCTTGAAATTATGCCTTCCGATGTGGGAATAGCCAAAATAACGTATAGGGAGCGATTTAGATGAGAACACCAAGCGGAACATTACATGTTGTTGATTTTAAAACGAGTCAAATCGTTTCTAATATACAAACAAAAGATTATTGGGATGATAAACGACATTGGGAAATTAAGAACAATATAGATACATTAGAATTTAAAGTGTTTGATAATACGGAACATGCAGCTACACTCATGCAGCAAAATTTAGTATTAAAAGAAGTGCGTGACGGGCGTATCGTTCCGTATGTTATTACTGAAACCGAAAAGGATTCTAATGATAGATCAGTCATTGCTTATGCATCTGGTGAATGGATTCAACTTGCGAAAGCTGGCATTATTACTCCACAGAAGGTGGAAGGTAAAACAGTAAATGAGTTTATTGATATGGCTCTTGTAGGTACGAAGTGGAAAAGAGGAAGAACAGAATACGTTGGTTTCCACACAATGACAATTGATGAATTCATAGATCCACTGAAATTTTTAAAAGATATCGCTTCTTTGTTCGAGTTAGAAATCCAATACCGTGCTGAAGTAGTTGGTTCTCAAATTGTCAGTCGCTATGTGGACATGGTAAAGAAACGCGGTCAAGAAACAGGGAAAGAAGTAACACTTGGCAAAGATTTAGTGGGAATTAAACGTGTTGAGAACTCACAAAACATTTGTACAGCATTACTTGGTTTCTCCAAAAAAGAAGGAGACGGATTTATTACAATTACTGACATAAATGACGGTATTCCTTATCTTGTGGACAGTGATGCTTTCCAACGATGGAACGAACGTGGGCAACATAAATTTGGATTTTATACACCAGAAACAGAAGGCGATATAACACCGAAACGTTTAATGACTCTTATGAAAACAGAATTAGCCAAACGGATAAATTCCTCTATTTCTTACGATGTTCAAGCACAAAGCATTGGACGTGTATTTGGCCTAGCTCACGAGCTGATTAATGAAGGTGACACAATCCGAATTAAAGATACAGGTTTTACTCCTGAACTGTATCTAGAAGCACGGGCAATCGCTGGTGATGAATCATTTACTGATCCTTCACAAGATAAATATATATTTGGTGACTACCGTGAAATTACCGATCCGAATGAAGAAATGCGAAAATTATACAATAGAGTGCTTGCTTCTTTAGGTAATAAAGCCAATAAAGAACTATTAGAACAACTAGAAAAGTTAGCAGAAGAAGCGAAGGGTACAGCCGAACAAGCTCAAAAAGAAAGTAAAGTAGCAAAGGATATAGCAGAAAAGACTAAAGATTATATGGATCAAAACCTTGTAGATATTATAGAAGGAGCTAATCCACCTACTACTGGTCTTAAACCTAATAAAACGCTATGGCGTGATATTAGTAATGGTAAGCCTGGTATTTTAAAAATATGGACAGGCATAGCGTGGGAACCTGTCGTCCCTGATACAGAACCATTGCAGCAAAGTATTAAAGATGTTAAGAAAGATATTGAAATAGCTAAAACGGAGCTAAATCAAAAGGTTCAAAGTGTGGAAAGTAAAGCACAAGAAATAGCTGGACAAATAGTGGATGTTCAAAAGCAAGTTAATGACAAAGTGGATCAAACCTGGATTGATAATCAGCTGAAAGATAAGGCTGATAAATCTGGTGTTTATACGAAAGATGAAATTAAAGATGGTTTCATAGGTAAACAAATTTATGAAACTGATAAACAAGGGAACGTACAGAAATTCAAGGATATTAATACGTCTATTGGTCAAACGAATGAAGCTCTTACACAGAAAGCGGAGAAGTCTGAATTAAAGAAAACGAATGAAGGTTTATCACAGCTAGAGCAGAAGACAAACGAGATTAAGACAACAGCTGAGGGTACGAAACAAACCCTTACTGAACTTAAAACTAAAGTTGATAATACTGAAATTGGTGTTCGTAATATATTACTAAATAGTCAATTGCCAGCTATTTATTCTAATAATGCACCTATCTATCCAATAGATGTATCTGAACAAACGGAAGGTACAGTTAAGTTTTTAAGGGTTAATAACTCTAAAAAAGGTACAGATACTGTTACGCTTAGTTTGTATAATGGATTTTTACTATCAAACGTATCGGATAACATTGCTGGTAGGCAGGTTACTTTCTCTCACAAAGTTAGGGCATCAAAAGCAATGAGTATGACATTGATGGCACTGTTATATGGTGGCTCAGAATTTCCATTTCCTGATAGAAATAAAACATTTGAAGTTAATGGTAGTTGGGCTACTATATCGACCACTCTTACAATGCCAAGTGACCTGTCTAAATATACTGGAATTAGATTTATCCTTTCAACTCCAACGGTCCAACAAACGGATATTTATGTGGATTTTAGGGAGTGGAAAATCGAGTTTGGAAACAAGCCTACAGACTGGATTCCAGCACCAGGAGATCAAGTAACAACAACTGACTTCACCAAAAAGACAGTAGAAATTGAGACTACTATTAAAGGGATTAACACTACTGTTTCTAATGTTCAAAACGAACAAGGAAAGCTTACGGAACGTATGACGAAATCTGAGCAAAACGCAGATGGATTTAAAACTTCTATT
>NZ_NTVM01000037.1:0-38821 GCF_002558005.1 Bacillus sp. AFS012607 | reverse complement strand
CCCCCCGAACCGTACGTACTTGTCTCCAAGTATACGGCTCTCCATTTATCAATCCAACTTACCTGAGTGTAAATCTACGTGACATTGATGGCAGAGTGCCATAGTTTTTCTTTTTCTAGCAATCATCATTTGCTCCCACATTTTCTTACCTTTTAGGTCTTTTAACTTCCTTATGTGGTGCATTTCGATTGCTTGATTCTTTTTGCCACACACTTCACATTCTTCAGCTAATAATCGTTCAATGAGACTTGTTCGTCCAGACATTTTTAAGGTATTTGGGAGAATATCGACTTCTATGTTGGTATCTATACTTTTTTGTCTCTGAAATCCTTGGTCATAAAGATATCTTATCTTTTCACCGTTTTTAGTTTTGTATCGTATACCAAATTTCCCATTAGTTTTATATTTGTTGAGTATTTTTTTAACACTTTTTTTGTACTTGCTAGCGAACGTCTTATACATACTATATTCCATTATGTATTTGTATTTATTTATAACACTTACGTTGTTCGCCAATTTGTAGTATTCATATAGACCACGAATTTCTGCGTTGTATATACTTAGAATCTCTAAGTCGTCATTATCTTTTAGATAGGTTCTGTGCTTAGGTTTCCAAGTACCTGTATTTTTGTCAATTGTTAGTACATCTTTTTGAAATAGGTTCTTTATCCATTTGCTTTTGGGTACGTATAGTTTAGGCGTGTAAGAAAATAGCCTTTTCGTCCTTCTATGGGTTGTTTTCGCTGTGGCTTCTTCTCTTGAAATTGTAATATCGTAACTGAGAAATTGTACTAATTTTTCACTATGGGTTATGAGAGTCTTTTCTTGTGACAACTCGAGTTCAAGGGTTTCTTTAAGAAAAATCGTAAGATTTTCTTTGACCTGAATTGCGTCTTCTTTACTACCTATAATTCCTATGAGGAAATCATCTGCGTACCTGGTATATACAATTCTTTTGTAGTTTTCGTCCATAGGTTCTTTTGAATGGATAGAGAGCTGTTCTTTGTGTAGTTTGTTCCACTGTAGTGTCACTTCTCTTTTTTCTTCCTCTGGCATTTGTCCCCATTGTTCCTTATGTTTCTTTCGTAATCGGTATTTCTTTTCCGATAGGTACCCATAATCACGATTTGTTTTTCTTGTTGACCCTTTATCAAATTGTTGTTTGTAAATCTTCATAAATTTGTCTAATTCGTTTAGATAAATATTTGATAGTATGGGACTGATTATGCCTCCTTGTGGAGTGCCAGAGAATGTGTTGTTATATGTCCATTCTTCGAGATAACCTGCTCTGAGAAACTTCCAGATTAACCTTATAAACTTTTCATCATTAATCCTTCTTTTAAGGATATTTATAAGTGTATGATGATTTATGTTATCGAAGAAACCTTTTATGTCTCCCTCTACAAACCATCGTACACCTCTATATGTCTTTTGAATTTGAGTTAACGCAGTATGACAGCTCTTTTTAGGTCTAAACCCATGTGAATCATCTGAGAACGTAGATTCATGAGTACTCTCAAGGATACTTCGTATTATTTCTTGTATAATTTTATCATCCATAGAAGGGATGCCTAGTGGTCTTTTACCACCATTAGCTTTCTCCCTATAAACTCGTCTAGCTGGATAAGGGTTGTAAGTCTCGTGTTTAATTTTGTCTATAAGAGTGTTAATTCTTTCAATACTCATTCCATCGATATTCTTTCCATCCGTACCTTTGGTCATATTACCTTCTTTGGCATATATCTTAGAATATGCCATGTAATAAAATTCTGGATTATACAGGTTTCTGTATAGCCTCTTGAACTTGTAGTCTGTATTACTAGCCATGGTACGTAGGCTGTTTAATACCTCATTTGGATTTCTCATAGAGCCTCGCGCTCCTTCCTAATTTGTATTAAACTGATAAACTGTTTCCCTTCGCCTTGTAATAGGCTTTCCCTATCTCTGACTACTACGGAAACTCCGTTACCTTATTGGATATTCATAAGCCACATACCTTGTTTTGCACTTGGTATCATCCTTAATAGCCAGTTTGTGTTGGCGTTCCAACTTAGGTAATCCCCATTTAGTACATTTAGAGATAAGCTTGTTATAGTGTCGGATGCGACTTTCGTCCTTTTCCACCTACAGTGGATAGTTAGTAATGGGTCTCTGGGGCATGAGTCTAAGGTTACAGAACTCGACCTTCTTTACCATTTAACATCCACCTGATTAAATGGTCATTACTACACAACGTTACTAGTTACCTTTCGTCATGGGGTTCGATATCCCCCTTTGGACTATCGTTTAAGCAGTTTAGCTTTCATCCTTGTCTATACATTTCATCTGGCCATTCAGTCGTAATTGGGTAACTAATTAACTTATGGCTTTACCAACATGCTACACTCCCCGTTCAGTTTCCTTCATGGATAAGTTGGTTGATGATAGGCTTTTGTGAGACCTGAGCCTACAACTTTGCTAGAGTTGAATCTCTAAATGCCCGTATGGGCGCACATGAATATCGAAATCAAAATCGGATTTTCCAAACAAAACACGCCGTATTAAAACGTTTGAAGCTAAATCTTTTAAGATATTACGCAAGCCCTTTACATATTCCTCTTCTCTATCATAATGCATTGGTTGTCCGCGATATTTTCCAGATTTATAAACGGCCGGTTCTCCTTGGAAATCTGTTTTTTCACAGATAGTATTATTAAACCATTCGTCAATACCTTTTATAATTTGATATTCGTTTTTTTGGTCACGTGAAGCTGCTCCACTTTGAACAAAATCATATAACTTTTCTACCTGTATTTTTAATAGTTTGTGCATACGGTGGACACGCTCTATATCGTCATACATGCTTATTAAATCATCAAAGGTGACATCTTTTTGTGGATTATGCAGTTTTAATAAGTAGATATGTTGCTTAAGGTGGTTACGCTGCGCTTGTTCAAAGAATGCATTGTTAGATTCAGACAAACCTTGAATAACCATTGCGAAAACTTCTGCTACTTTATCAACCGGTCCACGCAGAATGTTTATATTTTTGGTATCAGGATTGGTTGGATCAATGTAGTAAACCGAGCTTGCAGGAATCTTATGTGCTTGTACTAATTTATATACCTTTTGACATAAATCATTACTGGGTTCAATAACAGTCACACCATTTAAAAAGGTTCCTTTTACTTCTTCTGTATCATAATCATTCTTTTTATACGCTGTTTCAAACTTATTTATAAAACGTACCATCCAGTGTAAATCTTGATTAATCATGGGAATAATTAAACTTGATGTTTTACCAGAACCGATTGGACCAATAATGATGCCATTTAGCGTTCTATCTTTCCCCTTAATACGAACCATCTCTTTATGCTCAATATGAGGTCCAATTTCTACATCAGGATATATTTGTTCTTCTTGGCTATTAAACCATTTTTGTAACTTATGATTTTTATATTCATATGTTCTTACCCATTTAAAAATCTCTTCTCGGTAACGAACAATATGGCCGCTAAACCAAAGTGTAAACAGGATCATAAAGACTGTAGGTAAAAATACAAAAATCATAGTGAGTGTATGAAAATTTCCTGTTAAGACATGACCTATGGCTTCATACTCACCAAAGTTAACATGTTTTGATTTATCCGTAAGATAAGGGATAACCTTTGCATGAATCGGAGCAGTTGCAAACCATAAAAATTGAATATCAACTGCAATATGAGAAACAATTAAAATTATTAATTTCCCATTTTTCACATGCAAAGCAGGAATACGGCTGTAAAACCTAAAGCTGAATTCTCCTAATAGCAAAGAGAAGAACATCAAAATAAGCGGTACATATGTAATTTCTATAGGATAAGACGGTGGTTCAAATGCATAGTAGAGTAACTTGATGTAGTTTACTAAACCGAATACAAAAGAAAGAATAAATCCGCTAATTAAGCCGATGGTAGTAAATAACGGTAGTCGTTGTTTAAATGTCTGCATATAGGCTCACCTACCTCTTACAGATATAATTGAGCTTTATGTTTAAACTTGAATCGATTATTGAATTCTGGTTGGAATAGCTCCTTTGATTTTTTAAAAAAGAATTTTGCTGCATCTTCAGTTTGCTTTAAATATAAATCAATACTATCTCTTTCACAGAGCTGGTTATATTCTTCCTGAGATAGTACCGCAATATTTACTTCTATTTTTTTATTTGTTGCTGTTTCAATGATTACATCATACCAGTAGTAATTCGGTTTTCCTGGGATTTGGATATCTTGTAGAGAAACACTAAACGTTGCCCCCTCTTCTGTCATATGGTTGAGGACTAGTTCAGGATTTTTAAACGCTTCTCTAGCAGAGAGCACTCCATCAGTAGTAGTTGTTGCATATTGTAAATCCATTTTGATTTTCCACCTTTCTCCATATAAAAAAAGGCAAGCGACACCCACTGTAAAAACAGCGTGTGTCGCTTGCCTTAATTTCATATGTTCTGATTTGATTGTAGTTTTAATTATATGTTCAATCGCTATTCTAACACCTTAAAAAATAAAAATCAATAAAATTGTATAGAAGTATATAAAAAACAACGGATTAATATAATTCTACAAGTTTGCGTCTTTTCGGGTGTATGTTATTTGCAGTACGTACCATGATTTGTTCATCCGCATCGATAGTAACACTTTCATTTTGGAGCGATAGAAGTAGCACATTGTCATAAGTGTCCATTAAAAGTATATCTCTAGCCTTTTTACGCTTTGGATAGATCACAACAAGTGGCACTCCCTCATCACCTTCTCTTCTTGAAAACACAACATCGTCTAATCTAGCAATCATTCGGTAATCATTTTCATTCCCAAAAATAAAGAAGAAATCTTGCATAGCCTCTTTATCTCTCCTATACGTTCGTCTAAGACCACCATCTATTGTTTCCTTAAATGTTTGAACTTTTTCAACAAATGCGTAGCGCCAATCAGCATCTCCTACTGTACGTTGAGATAAAGGTAAAAGAATATCCTGTTCAAAGTTTTGATTATCATCTATTCCTAGAATGATATCTGAAATAACATCTCCAGCTTCTTTCAAAGAGCAGATATACATATTTAGATTTGGTTGATTCATTAAAAGTTCATGATGCTCTCGCATAGAAAATAAGAGATTTTTCATGCGTACGTATGGTGGTTCAGCATCTTCCACAAGGAACATCGACTTGTCATACATAACAAAAACAACAGTTATATTCTTAGTGTTTTTTTGTGCATATTCAATATACTTCCCTACCTTTTCAACTAAGGTAACATTGGTTTCTTTGCACATATCCATTTCAATGTAAATATTTTTGTCTAGATATGAAATGTGTTCATCAGGAATTAAGAGTAAACCTGCATCTTCAATTTCTGTTTTCTTTTGCTTTTGATGATATGAGCGAATATCTAGTTCACTTAATATCTTATTCGTATTGGTCTTTTTCGAGGTTTCTAAAAGTGTGCGTACTAATATTTCTCGTGAGCAGAGTGTATGCAGTGAGATTGAAGAAGAATATCTACGTTTTGAAGAACCTTTAGGAATTCGTCCTATTTCTTGAAGGTAATCAACCATTCTATCTTTTAAGGAGAATGTCGCACGTCTGGTTATACTATCATCTCTTTTATCAATTTTTTTAGTTAGGATAGCACCATATTTTGAAAAACGATTTAGTTTTGTAAACACACTATCCTCAGAAAAATCCCTACCTTCAAATGCACTATAAAGTTGAGTGATTTGTCGTGTAGTAAGATGTCTTTTGTAATATAAAAATGTAAATACAAATATATCAGCCTCTTTTAAACGAAAAGATTTTTGTGTGCCTTTGCTTGTATATTTATACGTTTCACTCTTCATTATATACAACTCCATAATTCGAATTTATTTTCAATAAATAACAACTATTTCTATATATCTTATTACAGCAAAATTTAGTTGTAAATTATTAAAAGTTTAAACTGAATTTGCGCTAATCTAGATACTAAAAATCGTACGCTGAAGTTTGGATTACTTTTCTTCCTAAAAATATGCTAGAAACATTGATTTATATAGCCTTTAAGTTCTTTTAAAATTGTTCGGACGGAAGACATGTTTTAACCGAACAATTTTTTTAAGGATTAGGTATTGGAATAAAATTGTTAGGCCGTCCTAACAATTTGTTTAAACAATCACATTATATAAAGCTGTGTTAAACATGCAGAAAATATAATAGATATCTTATTTGTTAATTGTATTTTTTTATTGCTATTGAAATAGAAAAAGACCGACAAAAATTATATTTGTCGGTCTTTTGTTTAGAATGATAATTTCTTTTTTACTGGTTGTGAATCGTCAGCAACTTCTACTTCAGGTTCAGCACCAAAATTCAATTTTTTCTTTTTAGGCTTTTCTTCTTGTACTGAATCATCAAATGCAAAAAGTTTATTTAAAACAGCATTTGATTTCTTAGAATTAGCTTGCTCACGTTCTTCTTTAATTCTCGTAATCTCATCAATAATATCACTCACACGTTTTGGCAATGGTAGTCCTGCAACAACTGAATAGAATTTTACTATATCCTCTTCCTTTTTCGTTGTATGTTTATTAACATATGGAGCTATAGGACGTTCGTCTACATATGGAGTTCTATCTTTTAAGAAGTTTTCCATTTGGTTAAGGAAAGAGAAGTTATATAATCGACCTGCTCGTAGCGGTGATGTAACGATAGATAGTGCACTCTTTTTAGCGCTTTCTAGCTCTTCTCTTTCTGTATCGTATAAAACACCTTTTTCTAGTGCGTTCCCTAATTGAGTCAAATAACCTAGCGGGTTTTCAGTGTCTAATTGATTTGATTTTAGTTCTAGTTTTGCTAATGATAAAACGCCTGGTGTATTAATTACTTGGGCAAATTCACTCGCATCAAAATGTGTATCAGAAAACGGTGTAAATGATGAAGTTACTAAGTTAATCTCATGTAATGCATCAGCAATATATTTGTTACTATAGCTAGTATATTCGTTTGCTAAAGCACTTGGATTTTCCTCTTCAAATTTTCTATATAGTTTAGCGTTATCTATTAATACAATTGAGCCAAATGCTTCTTGGTTCATTGCAATACTACGAATGCGTGAAGTTGCGTTTTCTAATACTTTTAAAGCCTCTGCATCACGTGGTAAAGTTAGTAATAATCCAAAATTGTAATCATGTTCATATAGCATTTCAATTGCCTTTAATAGAGCTCCAGTTCCTGTTCCCCCACCAAGACCACAAGTAATCCAAATGAAATCACGATCTTCAAATTCTTGCTTAACCGCTTCGAATATCTTTGTTTCATGTTTTACAAATGCTTCCTCACCAATCTGTGGATTACGAGCTGCACCCTGCTCATATCCTTCTAACTGTATTTTACGTACATTTCCACCATTTTTAATCTCAATTTTGTTAAAATCTTGACTATTTGTATTAACAAGAATCGCACGATATGGATATTTGTTATTTTTAATTTGAGTTTCTTTATTTGCACACTCCGCTGCGATTGCGCATCCACCCATACCTAGTCCTAAGAATCCAAATTTCAAACTAATATTTCCTTGGCTTTCGATTTCTGAAAAATTGCCTGCCATATGTATATCCTCCTCAAATATTTATTTTAGTTGTTTTTCTCAACTCGTTTTTCCAATTCCTTAATTAAAACATTTCCTAGATTTGTAACGTCATAAATTCGAACACGTCCTATTGCTTTGAAAGATATTAACCCTGCTCCTTCAAGTCTTGCAGTCATAATATCCAAAGCATATCGCGATGGAAGTATTTTTTTACCCTCATAATCTTTTTCATTTTCAATTTGATATTCTTTATGATATTGGTTGATATAATCCCATAACTTTTCTTTGTTCATTGCGCCCTCTGCGTATAGTACACGTAAAGCCCATATCCCATCATTTAAATTCTCACAGAGTACATCAATAATCTCACTACTACTCATTGATATATTAGACAATAATTTCACACCACCTTTAATAAATAATAAATTTTATCTATAGGTACAAAAAGACAAGATAATTATACGGAATTTAATGCCGTTATAAAAGCCGTAGATACTTCGGTATATATTTCCGAAGTATCGTATACATTAACTATAATACATCTACGAATGATAATCAAGAACCTTATTAGATCAATGCTTTAAATGCTTCCGTAATAATTACCGTAATTAATATTTTTAATGTTACGTAATTATTGCGGTAATAAATACAGAAATGAATACGTAACAATTATCAAAGATGCATCTAAATGAGGGAAAAGTCATATTAAATTTGTAGCTTGATTCAAAGGATTTTAAGGTGATTTTGTACATAATCAATTGTTAATTACGCTCACCCGACTAATCACCGCTCAATAATATAAGGATTTCAATTTGAAATTAAATGAATGACCAATGAACGGTTGAGTGATCAAGTGTTAAAAACCATGATATTTTATGCAATCTGCAAAAGGTGTTCTTTTAGTTTCTATAGAAATTTTATATAATGTATATAGGACAAGCAACATATAGTTAGGTGGTGAGCAAATGATTGATGAACAGTTAAGCGATGGTTATTATCGCGTATCTGAAGTAGCAACCATGCTTGATATTCCTGAAAGTACTCTTCGTAGATGGTTGAATGATTTTGATGAGTACTTGAACATAAAAAAAGAACGCCAACTTAAATATGTTCATGAGGATAGTATTGATACAGTAAAGAAGATAAAACATTATTATTCTGAGTCAAAGAAAAAGCACGAAATTGTTGGGCTTTTAGATATGGATCCGACGGTTATTCGTAATGTTTATGCTGAAGATGTTGATGGTGAACCGAAAGAAACTTCATTAGTTAAAACACAACAGGTCAATCCAGACTTTATAGAAGCTTTGACGGAAAAAATTACTGAGGAAGTTACAGCTAAAGTGACTGAAGAATTAACAAAACAAAATATGGAATTCTTCGCTGCTGTAGCTAAACAAAGTCAGGATAATTTCGATAGAATCAATAAGCGTTTAGAGGAACGTGACGAAAAGTTAATGAGCACTATACGATTAATTCAAGAACAAAAAAGCGCAAATGCTCAGCGACAAGAGAATACTGAACAAAAAGGCGGCTTTTTCTCTAAGCTTTTTGGGAAAAAATAAAAGGCTATCATTTTGATAGTCTTTTTATTTTGGTATCCTTAATGTCATTTCTAAGGCTTGATTCATTAGTAAGCAATATGACTCAATCACAGCTATTGTTTTAACCTATAATGATCACGCTGCTTAGGTATAGTTTGTTTTGTTATTTTACAAAACAAAGAGTTTCCTAATTTTATTTCTTCCAATTTTTAAAATCGGCATACTTCTTGTATTCTTTTTCAACTACGCCCTTATAACATTTATTATCATTTACATGTCTAGATGGTTTATTGTTATATTCATTAATGTCTCCGTCTGTATTTAGCCATTGAGGCTTATTATGAGCATATTTATAGATAAATTGTCTAGCTTCTTTTAATGAATTATACTCTCCTAAATATAACTTAGGTTTCGCGAATCTATATCCATATACGAAATAAGTTGTACCATGTTCCCCTAAAGTTTCGAAAAAAGGTTTTGGTAGCAAATCAATTTTCTTCATTTATATCCTCCTATATATATATCGATAGTTTCATTCTACTAGTCATTTAGAATGAAACTATTATTATGCGAACTTTTTCACATTAATCTTTAAAAAATAGTTTACCAGCTTAGCAACTTTATTAGAAATGCATAGGTTATTCTCCACCTAAACTTGCACCTGCATACAATCACTCGACCATCCACTGGTCATTCACCTTAAAATTACAGTGTGATTGAGTGGTGATTAATTGACTGGTTATAACTTCGTTTAATATAATAAAACCAACCACTCAATCACCGCTCAACCCATATAAAATAATTATAGTTTCTTTCGCTGATTGAGTGGTGGTTAGTTGAGTAATTGTAGGTAGGAATAATGAAAAAGGCCACTTATATACTCTGATAATGAGGTTTTTATTAAATTGAGCGGTAATCAAACGAGTGATCGACAGGTATTTAAGTTATTTTGACTTGTGATAGATTGAGTTTCGATTGAGCGGCGCTCAAAGAGGTGTTTGAGTGTTAGTTTTTTATTCATATCATGTAACAAAGGTCATACTTTAAAAAAATCACCTTGCAACCATGAAAAAAACTATATATGATGTAGTTACTTTAATAATTTTGTATTTTTTTAGATATGGATTTATTGATAATTGTAATTTTGTATAAATAATAAAATGAATATAATAAAGCAAAAAAAGGTTCATCAGCCCAATGAAATAGCGCCAACTATTTCATTGTGGTATACCGCAAACCAAAACGCCAAAAAATATGTTCCAGAAACTGCGGTAAACAAAGCCAATAAACCTTTTTATTTTGCATGAAATTATAAGATAATTTTACTGTATCTTATGTATTTGTGCAACTTAAAAAGGGGATTTCTTGCGTATTTTTAGGCATTGTTTACTGTTGTTATACAAGTATTACTTTTTTTAAGAGAGTAGTATTTTTGTATCCGTGGTATGACAGTGCCTTTTTCTGCTCTTTCGGAAGGAGTTAGCAACATTATGCATACGCAAATGGCTTTTTCCCAACAGAACTTTAAAGTTCATGGGGTTAAGTTTTTTGATGGACTATTAAACATCATAAAACTAGAAAATGAAAGAAAAGAGTTACCATCTTCAGCTTTAGCAACTTACATCTTGCTTCACTTTGAATGCAATGATATAGGAATGCTACCACGTGAATTTCAAATAATGGATCTTGCTAAGAAAAGTGGGATTCCCTACACAACAATTTATACAGGTTTTCAAGTTTGTTTGGAGCGTAAGCTTGTAAAAGAAACACCTGTTGGAAATCGTACTGTATATGAAATTGTAGATTATGCATTGTATAACCATACTGCTTCAGAAACTTCAAACATGTCAGGTATAACGCTTTCGTATTTCCGTATTCCATTTCATCTTATCCAAACAATGATACTGAGTAGTCTAGTAAAGGCTCGTGATAGTAGGGGAATTATGTTCCTTCTTGATTTAATCAACACTTTTTCAAGAAAAGTGGGTATTGAACATCATAAACATAATATTGATGAGTTCCGGATCACAAGAAGAATGGCTTTCTTAAAAGAAAGATTAAATCGTAATGCAAAAAAAGTACGACAATACATAAAAATTATAAAACCTATTGTGCAATTTACTGCAATTGACTCTAAAGAGAAAAATTCTAATGAATCACGAATTACAAGTATAAGAAAACAAGTAAAACAAATCATCATTGAGAAGTTTAGTGTAGTGTTTTCTTCAAACTGCGTAATAGAGAATGATAAAAAAGAATTACATAGACCAATAGCAAAGTGCAGAAAAGAAGCAGTGTCTCGTTTAAAGCATATGGGACAAGCGTTACGAAAAAAAGATAAAGAAAATATAATGACTGCATTTAGACAAGAAATTGTTGATCATGCAATCTATTTACCAACAAAACAAAAACAAAATGAATTACTAATTTACGCAATGACTTATGCATTAGATCAAGTTGAAAGTTGCACAAAAGAGCAAGAAATATTCTCTATACCAGCATTTATGCGTGTACAGTTTAGAGATTCCTGGACGGATTTTAAAGAAAAAAGCTTATCTGTAGAAGAAAGACACGATACAAGGATAAATTATTATAAGCAAAATGGTGTTTATCCTGACTTTGTGTAATTTTTAAAAAAATAAATACAGCAGCCCTTGTTAAAAAATCACTTAAAAGCAAGGGTTATTTGGCATGTTCTTTACTTTGAAGACATGCTTTTTTATTTAGGAAAATATTTCTACGAGCATTTTTACGCAAGTATATAAGCTGCTAACGCTACGTTTAAATACGATTCAGTTTGTTTATAATTCGATTCAATACTTGTGAATATCTTAATTATATTATTATAGACTTGTGAATTCTGAGTAATATGGTATTTAACTTCTTAATTTGTGATTTATATGATGGGAGGCTTGTTTGTATTGGGGATATTACGATAGGAAATTTATCTTAATAGCAAGGAACGTATGTAATACAAGGCTTTAGAGGTATTTGCTAAATCTCTTTATAATTAATAATTGAGTTTAGTTATATATTTTTCTTGTTGTTTGTATATAAAATACTTGTGATTATTTATATTTAATTACTTACTTGTATTTTTTTAGATTAGATACATAGAAAAATAGAAAGAAGGAATAAATATAAGTTTCCAAGGGGGTAATTAATCTATTGACTTTTAAAATTCATAGAGGTATTCTTATACGTGAACAACAATTAATTAAGAGAAATATACAAATTAATAGATTCAATTTCTAGCTAAACGGACACACCGAAGGCACATAACCTGCCATCGGTGTGTCTTTTTTTGTATAAATATTAAAAAAAGGGAGAATCTGAACTATGAATGAAATTGTAAACATGAGTAAAGAGAGATTTACAAAGTATTGTGAGGACAATGCAGCATTTGAGGAGAATATTAGTCGCATTATTAATCACTACTTTTTATTACTAGGGAATAAAGCAAATATATTACAAGAAAGAGAATTTAATAACGAAATTGAAGAAAAAACGTTTAAAAATAATGTAAAGCGTTTTGAAACTCTATTCCCTGCAGCTATTAAGAATGCATTTTTAAAAGGGTATCAATTATGTCTAGAGTTTATACATCATCCTGAAACACAAATACCTGAGAATTTATATAATGATCCGAATTTTATAAAGGACATTCCTTTTGCCTTAGCAAATGCATCCGAATATGAATTGTACGAAATCATTCGAACAGATGAAACACAGGAATTTAGTGTGTTTGCTATACGAACATATGAGGGAATTCGTCCATTATTAGAACAAGTATTTTGTGAAGTTGCATACAGTGGTGCTGAATATGCTTTTGAACATGAACGATTAGAAAGAGGATTTGAATTAGGGAAAGGTGATACCACTTTATTAACCAAAGTTCCTGTAGATCGTTTCTTCTCAATTACGCCTTCTGTAAACGGAGTTGTTGTGCATGCGGAAGAGCATTGCGAGATTTGGACTTTAAATTGGAATAGCAAAGTAACCATTGATAATCTTTTTATTGAGGTTGCTGAGGTTACATTTATTCATCAAACAAAGGATATGATTCAAAAAAACATTGAAGAAGGTGTTTTATACTACAGCTTTCTTTATCTTGATACACCTTTACATGAGATACAAGATCGATTAGAAATACGAGTAAAACTAAATTCTGATTTTGGAGCTCCACGTCCAATGGAACAAGTTGAAATGGAGTATATTCTGAATGAGATTATTGGGAAGGTTCATCTTCAGGCGCAAATTCCAATTGAAAACATGATTTTAATCCAACGTTAGGGTTTGTAGGAGGTTCACTATGGTAAAAAAAATCGTTTTAGCTATTAGCGATACTGTATATACGGCATATTTACGTGAGGATTTTATTGGTGCGGGATTTGAAGTAGCTGATAGTGATGTGATGCACATCAAGTATCTAGATGAAATTCTAGATACGGAACAGCCCAATATCCTATGTATTAATGACAAACGATTAAATATTGATGCGGGACATGAAGAGAAACGTGAATTGATTATCTTACAGAAGTTAAGAGATATTCGCTTTAATCGGGATATTCGTATTGTGGTATTTACAGAGCGCGAAAATGATGATGAGTTTTTGGCGAAACTGATTTATCTAGGTATCTATGACATTTTTAACTCTCGTAAAATTGATATTGATAATAAAGTCATCCCGCAGCTGCTACAGGAATCAGATATTAAAAATGTAGCGGAAATTGTAGGAGCAAGTCAGGCACCACAACAAACAAAGTTGCCCGAGGTTCCTGTTGATGATGAAGAAGAAGCATCAAGTGAATTAGAGGGAGGCGGCGACAGTGAACCTTCCTCTAATTCCAACAAACTATTTAAAAACAAACAAAAGCGTAAGTCTGTTTCAGAGAAGATGCCAAAAGCACCTGTTATAAAAAAACAGTATAAATTGGCTTTTGAGCCGGTATATGAAAAACAAATCGGTATTGCTATTCCAAGAAGAACAATTGTTGTGGCCAGCATGAACAGAAGAAGTGGTGCTACTTTTGTTTCGCATCTTTTAGCTGCTTATTTAAATAAACTACAGATTGATGTCAATTATATAGAGAATTTATATGATGATGGTTATACGTATCCGTTATTAAAGGGATATACAGAAGCACCAGAAAACTATCGTAGTGAATTTATGTTGCAGCGATATAAAGAGATGCTACAGAAGGAATCTGATATATTATCAATTCCAAAATGGAAGCAAGGAAGAATAAATTATATCGTAAAGAATCCTATAGTGGACCAAGAGCTGAAAAACGAAACAGAGCAGGACTTTGACCATTTTATTAAGGTTTTATTGGCTAACCAAGAAGCACCTATATCTATTATTGATGCAGGGAGCGATTGGGATAGAGATTTATACCATGAGATATGTGAAATGGCAGATTATATCTTCTTTGTAGTGGAACCAGATCTGCATCAATTGCTAAAGATAGCGCATCCTCTTACAACAAAAGAGAGAAAGCTCGTTTCTTACTTAGATTTAGAGAAAACGAGAATCATTGGGAATAAGTTTTCTCCTGCACTTTTAAAGCATGAAGTAGTAGAAGAATGTTTTGGAGATAAGGTATTAACTGCTTTACCACCATATGACATAGAAGATGTATTTGAATCTCAATTAAATAGTAGTACGTTACTATCTAGTCGGAACTATTATAAAGAGTTAGAAGGAATAATGAAGGAAATAGCAGGGTTATTGCTACCAAACCAATTGTTGAACCAAAAGAAAAGTTCCATTTTAAGTGGATTTCGATTTCGGAAGTCTGAAAATTAAGGAGGGGTGAAGAAAGATGCAAAAATTTATTATAGGTGTCGCCTCATTATTATTATTTGTTGGTTGTTTATTCTTAATGACAGATATGATTATTGGAGATACAACACACACAGATAATAAGTCTGCATTAGAACGTGCTGGAAGTACAGCAATGGATAAAGCCGTAAAAGTAGGTGTTTTGCGAGCACAAGAAGAAATTGCTATTGACACAGAAATTGCAAAGAAAGAATTTGAAAAGTCTTATAAACAAAATGCAACATTTAAGGACCCTGCATCAAAACGAGAGTTTTCTGCACATGCCGTACAAGAGCAACCTGCAATGATTGCCGTTGAAGGAGATGCCGAAGCTGCTAGTTATACTAAACAATTTGATGAAAAGAAAGGCAGCATTAAGAGTAACGCAAAACACATATTTATTTATGAAGCAGATTCTGACAACAAGAAAGCTGGAGGAAACGTGAAATAAATAAGAAAAAGTAGGTGTGTAAGAAATGCAAAATACAGTAACAACAGCGCTTTTTCTAACGCTTTCTTTACTATTGATAACTCTTATACCAGAGGGTGTACTGTATGGAATGCAGTTAATAAAGGCACATGATTTTGCTTCTAGTACAGTAGAGTTAGCAGAACAAACAGGTGGTTTTCAGTACACGTATGAAGGGAAAAACGTAAATCTAATTCCTGATATAGAGAAGAAAATGAAAGAGCAGAATATGGATGGCTGGAAATATGAATATACAAAAGGGCGCGTTAATCATAATCAGCCATTGAATTTTAAGATAAAAGCTGAACATCACTTCTTTATTTTTAAAATGATAGGGATAGATAGTATGAAAGCACCGATATGGGCTAACAAAGAAGGAATGGGACAAATCTATTTCCGTTAAAAATATCAATATGTATAAAAAGAGGTAAGAAACTATACTGAAAAGTGTAGTTTTTTTACTAAAAAAATATTTATAAATAAAATATATAGAATTTTTTTGCAAATCAATTCATTAATAGTTATATTTTCCATATAAAACAGTAGTTATAAAAAAACATAAATTAATTAATTTATATGTTAAATTATCTGGATTTTATGTTTAAATTCAGTACAATAAAAGAATCTATGAAAAAATTAATATATTTGGAGGAACAAAGAATGGCAAACAAATTTTTAAAAACAGCAACAGCACTAACAATTATGGGTACATCACTATTAGGAGCAGGAGCATTTACTGCTAAGGCTGATAACACAGACTCATTAAAATTCAATGATGTTCCAGCAAATCACTGGTCTACCAAAGCAATTTATGATTTAACAAATCGTAAAGTAGTGCAAGGGTACGGAAATAATATCTTTGGTTTTGGTGACAATGTAACTCGTGGGCAAGTTGCTCGTATGATTTATATGTACGTAAAACCAGCAGATGCAGATGCTAGCTTCAAAAATCCTTTTACTGATATTAAAGGACATTTGTTTGAAAAAGAAATCTTAGCACTTGCTAAAGCAGGACTTGTGAATGGATTTGGTGATGGAAAATATGGTCCAGATGATATTTTAACTCGTGAACAAATGGCACAAGTACTTACAAATGCTTTTAAATTCAAGGCAACGAAAACATCAAAATTTGCAGATGTTGATAAAAATTCTTGGTCTTATGGAGCAATTAGTGCATTGGAGGAAAATGGGGTTACAATTGGTACAGGAGGTAATATGTATTCTTCCAAAATGTTTGTAACACGTGAAGCGTATAGTCAGTTTTTATATAACTCTATTAATGCAGTTGAAAAAGAAACAAAACCAGAGGAAAAACCAGAAGTGAAGCCAGATCCAAAACCTGAAACAAAACCAGAAGAAAAACCAGAAGTGAAACCAGATCCAAAACCTGAAACAAAACCAGAGGTTCCAGAGGGGCTAGATGTAGATCTTGTACAACCAGATTTTAAATATCACCCAGAGGGATTAAAGAATTCTAATATTCAACCGCATTTAACATTAGAAGCACAAAATCTTGTGAAAGAAATCAATAAAAAATATAATACAAACCTTAAATATAAAGATTTACAGGGTAGCGTACATATGATGGATACAGGTATGTATTATCCAGAGGGATCATATATTGGTGGTCAATTTGTAGTTTACGGTGATAAAAATGACCTCGACCTTACATTTTTAGATAATAACCCAGCAACTGTAGAGTTAACAAAACGATGGATTACCTATGTAACTGGATTAAATTTAGATAAAGAAATTCAGGAAACAGTAGATGCAGATTCAATTAATAATTATGAAAAGGGAAATTATAAAATTCGTGTGGGTCAAACTATGGTAAAAGATATGATGTATGTTCAAATTAAAGCAAATTAATGTTACAATATAAATATAACTTTAAAATCAAATATAATATTTAATAAAGATACGGAAAGGACACACCTAACGTACCAGCCATGGTATAGGTGTGTCCTTTTTTATATTCTAGGAGGAAAATACAATGAAATTAAAGAGAAATTTATTATTAACGCTATGTACTTCAACGATGCTAATGGTTCCAAATATAGTAAGTGCAAAAAATGCTGATGTCCCTTTTTATAATGGAAAGGATGATACGCTTATTTCATCAAATTATTTGCAAATGCCAGGTAAGTTTTTTCGTCCTGGGAGTGGATTTGAGCCAGGAAAAACATTATATAAAGCTGATATACATTATCCAGCAGTCTATAATGGTTCTTTTAATTGGGATAATCCAAGGGAAAATTTAGTGCAAAGTGAAGATAGTTCAGAAGCTTTTATTCGTATTGCTAATGAAGGTTATTTTAATAGTTCAGTTGTTGTTGGTGATAGGATGGTAACCGAAATTGAACGTGTAAATTCATCTGTTATTAAAGATAAATATTGGGGGAATCCAGATTTTGTTTTAAATAATATGATGCACCATAGACTTCTTGGTTCTATTACATCAAAAAATATGGGAGAGTTTTATTGGATTAGAGACATAGCCTACCTTTCTGGTGGATACGCAGGGGCTGGTGGTGTAGAAGGTGTGAATAGGTATAGCTTGTGGTATGTACGTACAAATAAACCTGAAATAAAAGATTTTAAAGCCCAGAGTGGAAAAAAAGATGTCCCTGTTAAATTTACATTTAACGGTTTTGAGTATGTAAGTAAAAATAAAGGATACAATGACCGAGATCCTAATGGAACAACAGTTAATCCTTATCAAAAAGCTGCTGGAGAACGGAACAGGGTTAAATGGATGTTAGATATTACAAAAGATGGCGAAACCGTGTATCATCAAGAAAATTATCTGCGTTCAAATCCGCAAAAAGATAATCAAAAACTCAATGAAGGTGATGCAGGACAATTTAAGTCAGAAGAACTAAAGTGGCAGCCACAAATGTGTGGTCGATATACTGCGAAAATTAAAGTCCTTGATGCTGTTCAGAGGGAATCAAACGAGAAAATTGTTGATTTCACCATAGATGGTAACTGTGGTACTGAAGTAACACCTAACCCAGATCCAGGAGATGAAGATGATTTTAAGTATAAAATTGATTTTTCTGCAGATCGAATTGAAGGAGAAACAGCAAGAGAAGGAAAGAATATCAAAACAAGAGTAGATGTATCACGTGATAATTTTAAACCAGAGCGTGATCAATATAGAGCAAAGGTAAACAACAATATTAATAAATCGCAACAAGAAGTAAATAGTTCTGAATCGGAGAGAGATAGCGCTCAATCTAGTCTAAGTTATTGTCGCCGTAATCCAATTCATGAGGTAGATGCCGAGGGAAAGGATCACTATTATGATAGAGACTGCTCTTGGGAAGAAAATAAACTAGATAGTGCAGCAAGTAAGCTAGATAATGCAAGACAGAAGTTAGAAAAAGAGAAGAATAAAATTAAAAAGTTAGATGTATTAGAAGAAAAATATACGAATCCTGAAACAGTAGTTGCGTTAAAACATAACGGACAACAAGTAGCTTTACAAAAGGTAAGATTAACTGAGGGAGAAAAGAAAACACTAAACTTGGATTGGCAACATAAAGGGAAGGGAACCATTCAGGCGGAAATTAACCCTGCTGGTAATCGTCTAGATATAGAAGAAACCACATACAAAAATAATACTATTAAAACAGCAATTTATGAACCTTCAAGAGAAAAGGCTATGTGTGGAGTGACGAGTGTAAAAGGTGTAGTAGAAACAGTAAGCGAGCGTGTGTCGAAAGAAGATACAGCGGGAGAAATGTTCTATGAAACATTAAGTGGAAGTATTGATAATCTATCACCTTCTAAACTTCATAGTGGATATGGCTTTTCGTATCAAGTAAATGGAACATATAAAAATCAGTGGAATGAAAATTATCCTGGTGTTTTTACAGCAGCAACGGCACAATATCCATTTGCAGATGAAGGGCTAAAAACATCACAAGATTTAGAGGCAATTTCTAATACTGGATTAGCATCAAGATTCCAACCTAAAAATATGTATATGTCTGAAATAACAGGACATGTTTTCGATAGCAAACGACCAACTAAGTCTCTATATTGGGATGGTCAAGAAAAAATTATTGATGGCCAACGCAAATGGTATGCGCCATTAAAAACGAAAGATGGGAAATATGCGTTCAATGTTGAAACAAAACCAGCAGGTGTAAATGAAATGAGCTTGTGCCTGACAAGTGAGGTAGAAATTAAAGGGGTCGCATACGATGACTTTAAAAAGAGAAGGGTGCTTGCAGATCTTCCATTTCCTGTACAAACACCAGGCTGGAACTGGGTTGGAAAGGAACATATTATTACTGATTTATCAAACTGGTACTATATGAAGAATAGAAAATAGTTAAGTAGTATTGTATAATAGGTTGAATTGATACAATACTATATCCATCTTAAACTAGTAGCTGAATGGATAAACCAAAGGCACATCCCTTAATGGGATGTGCCTTTTTTTCATAGAAAGGGGAAATTAGAGTGGATAAAAAGAAAAAACAACGTGTTAGACGTGTAATTATTATGGGGGTTGTCGCAATTATTGTATCGCTATACATTGGAAACGAATTTCAGGATCGGAATGGGAAGAGTTATGCTCCTGCAAAGTATTTTGAGACAGGAACAAAATTAATTTCATTTTAATAATAATTTTGTCTCTTTTATCAACTATCGTGAACAAGTCTGCATGACATGTACTAAAGTTGATGTTATAATATGTGTAGAAGTATTACAAAGATAGTTTTTGCATAAACTAAAGAAGACGAAGTGCTGGTAACACTTCGCCTTATGTAACTGCTACCGCAAGGTGGATGGTTGCTAAAAAAGAGTTTATTTTTTCTTAGAATCACCCTTCAAACGCTTGCCGGCATTGTGGGTGGTTCTTTTCGTTTTTCGTCGCTTTTTTTGTGTTTGTTTCCAAGACGTTGATAGGGATTTCCCTACTCGTTTTGCTACAAATACAGCGACTTCTCTAGCAATTACTTTCAGAATTTCAATTGCTATCGTGAAAAGTATATCCATTCGATCACCTCCTTTCTCCATAAAATGAAAGAGAAAGGATAGCAACCGACCACCCTGAAATATTCAGTTACGTTAGATTAATTATACCATATTTTTGAGGTGTTTAATAGCTTGAAAACCTTGATATGACAACGTTTTAAGGCGATTTTTATTTTTGTAATTAGAATTTTAGAATGGTGAAAATAATTTTTTTTTAGAAATGATTGACATAAAACTCTATATATCATAATATTGAAATTGTAATATTAAAGAAATCAAATCCAACATTTTCATATAGACTTTAGATTAGCTAAAAGGACACACCTAAGGCGCATTATGCCATAGGTGTGTCCTTTTTTTGCGTTTAAAGGCTACATAAGGAGGAATACAAACATTGAAGCCATCTAAGTTTCAAAAGAAGCAGATTGCTGCTGTAGGTTTAGCTGCTGCAACAGTAGCGGGTATCTATGGGTACAATCATTTCGCAGTCGAAAATGCAGTAAAACCAACAAAGATTGTTGTAGCCGCAAAGGATATACCTGCGCATACAGAGATTAAAGAAGACATGCTAGTGGAACGAACATTACCAGGTGATGCGATTCCCCCCAATGCATTACGTGCAAATAAAAAAGAAGTGGTAGGTAAGTGGACAAATGATGGGCAGCCCATTACAGAAAATAGCTATCTCTTTAAAAACAAGGTAGTAAAGAAAGAGGAGTTACCTGACTCTGCCATTTTAAATTTGAAAGATGGAGAAGTTGCTTTTCCGTTACTCGTTGATTTGGAAACAAGTTCAGGGAATAGTATTATTCCGAACACGTATGTGGACTTGTATTTCAAACAGGTTGTAAAAGAAGGCGACAATGAGAAGGTTGTATTTGGTGGTCTATTCCAACGTGTACGTGTGACTGCTGCAAAAGATAGCAATACAGAAGATGCATTTGTGTTAGAAAAGAAAGAATCAAAAGAGGAACAAGAAGGAAAACAAAAGCCAAAGGTAACGCGATTATATACACTGGCTGTTTCACCTGAACAACTTCAATATCTTAACCGTGCGAAAACACTTGGAGATGTAATTCCAGTTGCATTCGGACAAAAAGTAGAACAAACAGGGAAAGAACTAGAACCTGCTGAAGGATTCTCACAAATATCTGATCAAAAGAACATTTTAGACTATGTAGAGAAGCATTCGACCAATCCAATTTCTAAAAACGTAAAAGAGTATGTAGCGCAGTATCTGAACGAATCTAAGTAAGAAAGGAGTTTTTAAGATGGATCGGCAAGTAAGAATCGTTGCCTTTTATGCCACAAATGAAAACGTAGGAAAAAGTACGTTAAGTATTACGATGGCAAATGAGTTAGCTCATCTAGGGAAAAAGGTGCTTTATGTAGAAGCGGACCAAGTAAGACCAAGTTTTGCGGTTGGAACTGGTCTTAGCCATGAGAGTAAAAACATGCTAGAGCTTGTAAGAAAAGAAAATGAATACAATCTCTTGCAGTATATTTGTACCAAGCAAGATTTGCTAGAGAAAAAAGTGAATCCAAGATTGATACAAAAATTGCACGATAAGATGGATTTTCTGGTATTTCCATCAAGTTATAGTTTGGCTCAATTCCCAGAGATTCAAAACAAAGAATTGTTCGTAACGACATTTATCGAATCACTAGTAGATACAGAATACGATTATATCATTCTATCGGTACCAACTGAATCATCCGAGGTGCTAAGTTATCCGATCCTATATCAATCAGACCTTGTTGTTCATGTACTAAATGGCAACCCTCGTGGTGCGTTAGCGATTAAACGCGAATTACAACTAATAGAAGAAGCAAAGCTAACATTACCTCGAATGATTCATGTGTTAAATATGGCAGATGAGAATTATGTAGAAGATATTGAAAAGCTTTCTTCTCAAAACATTGCAGTGACAATTCCGTATGACAGAGATCGGACGAGTTACGAATGGGGGATGCAATTTGGTTCCCCACAAATCAATACAAAGGTCCATCACATTATGGAAGCAGCTGGTCTTGATATTTCATTCCAGCATACAGCCTCTATGAAAAAGGGTCTCTTTGGTTTAAGAAATTAAAAGGAGGCAGTAGTATGTGGGGCTATTTACAAGAAAAACAAGTCGCCTTAAAGCGCAATCGAGTGGATTTATATCACTTTGGTTATAGGATACGTTCCAAATCGGCTCGAAAGTTAGGAACAACTACAGCTCAACAGATTAAAGATATAACGGATGAAATTCGTGCATTTTTAGTAAAAGACCATCGTGATATCTTAAGCGAATCCTTTATGAACAAAGAGAAGAGAACAGCTGTAGAACAAATCATTAAAAGCTTTCTTTTAAGTAATCAGGTCGTCATTTCAGAGGTACCTTCTGAACAGTTACTGAATATGGTGTGTGACGAAATTGTTGGATTTGGGATTATAGAACCTTTAAAAGAAGATAAGGATGTAACCGATATTTATATCAATGGCACAAAAGAAATTATATACGAAAAAATTGGAGAGGGAGAATGTACATTTCCTTACCGATTTGAGACAGAAGAAGAGGTAAAGGCTTTAGCTTATAAGATGGTAAACAGTACGTCAGAGTCATTAAATACAGCAAAGCCGTATGTGGACTGCGTGTTTCCATATATCCGTATCAATATTGCTTTAGATGAACTTGGGGGACTCGGAACAACGATAACGATTCGTAAGAATGCGGATCACCTTCGTGCTTCTGAAGAGCGTATGTTATCTACCAATCAAGCATCGAAAGAGATGTTGAACTTTTTGGCTGCAGCTGTGAAAGCCAAAATGAATATTTTAGTTGCTGGAGCCACGGGTACAGGGAAATCAGAGTTTATGAAATATCTTGCTTCTCACATTCCGAAAGGAAAGAAAAAAGAACGTACTCTTGTAGTAGAAGATAACCCTGAATTATATTTGCATCGCATTTTTCCAGAACATCATTTTGTTCCGATGCAGTGTAGGGCATCGGAAGTAGAAGAAAATGCAATCGACTTTGATAGATTGTTAACAAATGCTTTACGTCAAGGGCCAAAGCGATTAATTGTAGGGGAATCGAGGGGGAAAGAAGCGTTGAAAATGATTAACTTTTTCCAAACAGGACATCCTGGTTTCACCTCTGTCCATGCAAGAAGTGCAAAAGAAGCAGTTAGACGTTTAATGCTCATGTGTCTGCAAAGTGGTGCGAATATCGATGCTCAGTATTTATATGAATTAATCTCACAGACATTTGATGTGATTGTCTTTTTAGAAAAGAAAGATGATGGAAATCGCTATATTACAGAGATGATTGAGTTATTGGATTATCAAGATGATATACAGTTCAATCAGCTTTCTCAATTTATCCCTTCGGGTGAGGAATATGATGGAATGAATGAAAGAATAGGGAAGATTCATGGAGATCATATCATTACAGCCAAGATGTCAGCTCAAATGGAGAAGAAATTCCGTTCTTCTACTGTAAATCCAGCTCTTTATGCACCATTCCTTTCAAAACAGGAGGTGCAATATGCATAGTTTATTAGCCTATGGATGTATATTTTTAATCTTTATTAGTGTAGGATTGCTCGTTTTACTTTTTGCAAAATCTAAAGGTTCTGCTCTCTCTCAATTTGTACAAGAAAACGAAAAAGAAGAAAGGCGTTTGGAATTAAGGAATATTAAAGGGATACGAATGTATCTACCACAATTCGTTATCCAAGAAGCTCAAAAGTACGAATGGAAATTGACAAAGAGTATGTACTGGATATATACGATTCTTTCTGGAATGAGTATTGCAGCAGTATTCTATTTTTCTTTTGGTAGAGATCCTTTTACGCTGATTACCGTTTTATCTGGGTTTTTAGTTCCAAGGTTTCTTCTCTATCGAAGAAAAAAACGTTACTACTTGGTTGTCATTGATCGTCTTTCTATCTATATGAAAGCTGTAGCGAATGCGCTTCAAATTAGTAACAATGCAAAACGGGTGTTAGTTCAGGTGAAGCCAATGATGCATGAAAGCATTCAAGAAGAAATAGAGAAAGTTTTTCTTTTATTAGAAGGTGGAACCACAATGCATCGTGCATTTAGAGGATTCAATGAAACGTTTAACTTTAGAGAATTGGTTTTCTTCCATGAAATGTTGGAAGTGTGCAGCCGAGAAGGTGGAACAAATTCAGTGCAAGTCTTACTAGATATTGCAGAAGATTTCGAGAAACAAAAGCTGTATTTGGCAAGATTACGTTCTAGTTTGTCACAAGCACAACGTGCTTTTGTACAGAACTGCTTAATCGTCATCGCTATGCCGATAGTTATTATGTTGATGTCAAAAGAAGCATATGGATTTTTAGCAGGTTCTATGATGGGGAAAATCGCGTTAGCGGTAAATATGTTCATTGTCTTTTTCTTAGCAACCCGTGTAGAAAAGATTGCAAATTATAACCCAACAGAAAGAGGGGAATAAGGTGGCTACGATTTTAGCTGTAGTGGTATTCGTTGTCATGTACTGGGTATTCTCTACCTTTCTACAAAGTAAAAAAGACAGCGGTAGCTTACTTACGAACTATGTAGAAAATGCAAAACGAATTGAAAAGAAGAATTTAAATCAGATGATGCTCGCGCCCTTCCAGTCGTTATCACATAAGTACCTGACAGAAGAAAAGAAAGAGCAGATTCAGAAAAAATTAGAAGAAGCTGGCCTGGATACGAAACCAGAAGAATATTTAAAGATGAAGGTAGCATATCCCATCATTTTCACCTCTGTTTTCTTGATATGTACGGTGTTCCATGATTACTACTTATTTAAAGTGGGAGTTTTGATTTCACCACTGCTTTATTTCTATCCTGATTATCTATTAAAGAGAAGAATCAAGCAGGCGATAGAAGCTAGGAAGTTCGAATTACCAGAGTATCTAATACCTATGCTGCAGCTGTTAAAAACACATACAACATTAGAAGCAGTAAAAAAGGCGCAGATATATGCTGGAAGACATCTTCGTCCGTATGTATCTACACTTACTGCAGAATTAGAAATGTATGCGGGTTCGGATCAACCATTTAGAAACTTTGCAGCAGCCTTAAATAGTCCAGAAGTAAATACCTTTACGATTGCATTGCAACAAGCGCAAAAAACGGACAAGGTACAGAGTCTTCGTATTATGGACGCACAGATTAAAATGATGCGCGAGTTAAAACATGAGAACTATAACCGTCTCATTCAAAATAAGCCAATGGAAATGAATAAATTTAACGTAGCTGTTATTGGTTGTATTGTGATTTATCCGATGGTGATTGTTATTCAATCCTTAATGCAAGGATTTGCAAGTTTATAAAAGACTTTATCAAAAGTGGAATAGGAAAAGGAGTAATACACATGTTAACAAAAATGAAGAATTGGTTGAAAAATGAGGATTCACAGTTATCATCAGAAAACGGTATGCTAATCGCTTTGGCGGTAATTATTGTATTAGTCATTGGGCCATTTGTATGGAAAGCAATTCAAGGCGGGTATGACACAATTCTAGCTCGATTTACAAAAGCATCAAACAATGCAGATGTGAATTCTTGGAACAAGTAATAGAAGTTTTAAATGAATGATGTTTATTACGTATAGCTCAAATAAATGGATAAGGGAGATTCAATCATGTTAGCAAAAATGAAAAATTGGTTAAAAAATGAGGATTCGCAACTATCATCAGAAAACGGTATGTTAATTGCCTTGGCGGTGATTATCGTATTAGTGATTGGCCCGTTTGTATGGAAAGCAATCCAAGGTGGTTATGATACGATCCTGGCAAGATTCACAAAAGCATCAAGCAATGCAGACGTAAATTCTTGGAATAAGTAATTAAAGATTTAAATAGATAAGTTCTAATTTTAGTAGATTCTTAAAATCAATATATAAAGGAGACGAAATGAAATGTTAGCAAAAATGAAAAGTTGGTTAAAAAATGAAGACTCACAATTATCATCAGAAAACGGTATGTTAATCGCGTTAGCGGTGATCATCGTATTAGTAATTGGCCCGTTCGTATGGAAAGCAATTCAAGGTGGTTATGATACGATCCTGGCAAGATTCACAAAAGCATCAAGCAATGCAGATGTAGATTCTTGGAACAAAAAATAAGTTTTGGATTGAAAATAAGAGGGGGAGTGTTTCATATAGCTCCCTCCTTTTAAAACATAAGGAGGTATTATGATGAGATTCAGTAAAGTAATGATTCCCTCATTAGCAACAGTAGCCCTCGGAATATCACTAATGGGTACACCTACAAGTGCAGCAACAACAGCTGATACAAAACTAAATCAAAGTATAACAGGTGGCGAACATAATATTGCCGTTACACCAATTAGTAACTTTAACGCCGTAACGTTAAGTGGAGAAACGCAAGTGACACATGCAAATCCTGGTGTGCTAACAGTGACAGATGCAACTGGTTCAGGGAATGGTTGGAGAATCAATGTAAAAGCAGATCAATTTAAAATAAGTGGAGATGCTAAGACAAGTCGAACACTTCCGAAGGGTTCCTTAGTTTTGAATAGTGGTGGTGCTGCTATTACAAAAGTAGGAGGGACAAGTTCACCAAATCCGGAGTTTAAAACGAGTAACTATATTATAGATGCAGATAATCAAGTTACGATTTTAAGTGCGAAAAAAGATGAGGGTATGGGTAAATATAATGTTAGTTTCAATGATAAGTCCCTAGCTTTAACTTTAAATCCGCATAGTACGTATGTTGAGAATAAAGCTGGTGCTACCTCATATGAGTCAAAACTGACATATTCTATTGTAACAGGACCTTAAAAGAAATTTATTATATAGAAGGGAATCAAGTATGTATGATTCTCTTCTGTACATAGAAAGTAGGGGCAGAATGAAAAGCTATGTATATAAAATTTTAATTAGTATTTTGATCGCAATTATATTCATTTTAAGTGTAAGCCTAAAACCTTTTAAAGTTGTTTATGCAGAAGAGAAACAAGATAGTTTACCGTTTGATGTAAGTATTCATGTCCCGGATAATCAACTAGGTGATATAAAAAATTATTTTAACTTACAGGTAAAAAAGAAACAGAATCAAACAGTAAAAATGGATGTACACAATAAATCTAATAATCCAATCAAAGTCAATGTAAGAGTTGCCAACGCTCTCACCTCTGCAAACGGAGGCATTATGTATGTACCAAATCGTGAAGTCTCACAAAGCATATTAATAGATACAGATTTCTATATGGATCAGTATGTACAAGCTCCTGACGCTGTTACCTTAGAGGGGAATCAAACGAAAACGATAGAGGTACATTTAACCACACCAAGTCAAGAGGGAGTATTTTTGGGCGGATTATTATTTGAGTTAGCGCAAGATACAAAAGCGCAGAATCTTGAAAAAGACGGATTGAACTTTTCTGTACATAATCGCATTGAATATGCGGTAGCGATACAATTGAATAACAAGGAGACTGAAAATTCAATCAACGGAATGCCTCTTAAACTAAATGGCACAACTGTTGAATCTTATCCAACACAACCACAAGTCCATGCACTTATTCAAAATACAAATGCAAATATTGTAAGGGATGTAGCAGTTTACTATGAAGTTTTATCCCAGGATAACGTTCTATTTCATGGTAATATTCCAGCATTCAATGTAGCGCCAAAATCCAAGGTAGGTTTAGCGATCCCATGGAAAGCGAAAGAATACAAAGGTGGAAAGTATACACTGAAAATCACAATAAAGCAGAATGGTATACCAAAAACATATACGGAACAAATACGTATAACTGCTTCGAATGTGACAGAGTATGCGGAACAAACAGGTGCAGTAAAAGTGTTACCTGGATATTCTAATCAAATATATATAATAGCGGCTGGTGTTTTCATATTAATTGTTTCAATGTTTATATTTGTATGGTGGAGAAAGAAACATGCAAATCAGAAGGAGCAAAATAAGGCATCTTCGGTAGCATAAGAATGGAATGGGGGAGGAAACAGTGAAATGGGGGAAGGTTCTTACTTCAATCATACTTTTAGGTGTATCGTGCTTATTTATTGATTCAAAAGATAATTCTATATTAGCTGATCAAATAGTAAAACAGCAAAATGGTATTCCAACACTCACTGCAAATGGAAAAGAAAATGAAGTGAAGCTAGAATGGGCGATTGATATCTTAGAGCAGGACGTATTATGGAAAATTGATTTTAATAACCCAAAAGACGTCAATTTGATGAGTGGTTGGGGAGAGTTTTACGGAAATGGGAATCAAAGTTTACAATCTGAAGTCTTTTATCCAGGTGGTACAGATACTAGCGGATACAAGGTATTTGATACAAAATTGGGTGGGAATCGAGTCTTATATCCTTATACAGTAAGAGAGAGTTCCATTGCTGTTTTTAAGCGATTAAACGTACCTAATAATGCTTATATTTCAGCAACATTTAAAGCGAAGTCACAAGGATTAGGGAGAATTAGTTTCTATGGTGATGGAAGCTGGGAAACAGGGAGGGAATTTGACTATTATAACGCTACTGTTTTAAAGGATGTTCCAAGCGGTTCAAAAGAATTAGAAATTAGTAATATCTCTTTGTTTCCGGAGAGGGAACCCGGTACCAACATACCAAGGGATAGAAGACATATAACTTCGGATATAAACAAAGATGTGTACCAAGATTCTCCCATGATAGATAAGGTGATACCTTACCAGGATGGTTCTGGAAAGGGCAAATTAATATTAAATAGTCCTATTGTGACTCCAATAAAACAAGGGGATCGTCTGAAAACAAGAAAATGGGCAGCACCTATCCAATTACCGAATAATCGTACAGTCACAAAGAATGATACGAACAAAGATGTAAATGGATGGTCTACATTTAGTATGAATACTCAAGTTGCTAATAATCCGTTTTATATTACTGAGCAACGAGGCGTAACTTTTTATATGCTTGCGTATTCAGAAGGAATTACCTATGTGGATGAGTTAAAAGTGGGGTATGCATCTGAAACAGAAGTATACAGAGGGAATCAGCAAATATATAAGGGCAGACTCTCTGACTATGTAGATAAAGAAGCAAAAGATCAAGCAGTACCAACAACACCAGAAAGCTTTCAAATTGAAAATAGAGAACTGAAAGAAACTAAAGTAACGTTTGCCCCTGCAAAAGATGATGGGAGTACCTATCATTATAAAATCCGTGGAGTTGGTAGGAATGGCGTTTCGGAATTTTCTAAGGAAGTTCCTGCAGCTGTAACAAGTGGCGTAAAAGGATATGAATATGTAGTGAATGATAAATCCGACACATCAATTGATAAAGTAAGTGGTGTTCAGTTTACAAATCAGACTAGCATTCAGTTTCCGACTGATTATGCGAAACCACAATATGTACATATCCGAACGATAGATAAAGCTGGAAATAAAAGTGCAACAAAGCATATTTCTACCACACAAAAAGGACGGGTAGACATGCTTACTGTGCCAAAAAGTGTAGAGTTCAGCCCGATTCAATTAAATGGAGAAAAACAAAATTCATTTGGCACATTAGGGAAACTCATGATACATGATAGTCGAAATCAAGCGGATGGATGGAGATTGAATATGACCATTTCGCAATTTACTGAGTCGAACATAGCAAAACAATTGCCAAAGGGTTCTCTATCCTTAAAAAATCAAGTGAGTGTAACAAAAGTAAAAGGTCCAGAGACAGGGAAACCTATTGTACAGATCCCAAATACACCTATTGATAATGAGGCAGCACACACTATTATCCGGGCTTCGAAAGATGTAGCAATTGGAGAATATCAAGTCGATTTTGGACAAAATGGATTACAACTGCAGTTAGATCCAGGGACAACTTATGTAGGGAAGGATAGGCAAGCCACTTATACTTCTACGGTCACTTGGTCTGTAGTGAGTGGACCGTAATAATACAGCAAAACAGGAAAAAATAAGGAGAAAAAATTATGAGTATATATGTAATAGGAATACTACTAGGATATATGACCCTGAATGTATTTACTGACTTGAAATATAGAAAAACGAAAAATATATGGCATTTGCTATTCTTAATTGTAGGTATAGGAATCACGTATTTTGCAGGAATAAGAACAGGGAAAGAGATTGCAATTGTACTAGTAATGGCTTTAGTATGTGGTTTATTATTAGAGACGTTTAAATTCTCTTCACCTGGTGATACGAAAATGCTTGTCGTAGTAGCTTTATATGTTAGTAACATAGTAGAAGAATCAGCTATGCTGACCACTATTACACTAACAGCTTTCCATTTACTATTCTTTTGGATTGCTAGTGTGTATCGATTAATTAAAATTTTAGGGTTTGTGGGAGCGATTAAAGACCAATTGGAGCATGCTGCTTCTATATTTGGGGCAAAACTACCAAAGAAAGAAATACAGCTGATACAGAGCTTCCCAGGGGCTTGTTCTATTTTATTAGGAGCAATTGTGTATATTACTTTCACTATTTATCAAAACGGAGGTATGTTAGCTTGAATAGTAGAATCATTCATCAAAGAGAAACGTATATTTATTTTACGATATTCGCACTAGTAGGAGTACTGATTACAAATATGTTTATTAACATGGTATTTATACTAGCATATCCGTTACTTATCGGATTAATTGTACAGGTCGTCTTGCTTCAGAAGATAAAAAAACCGTTTTATCGGAGTGGAAAAGAATTAACGGAACAGTTAAAACTAAAAAATATGTTTCTAGTAGAATCAAACATTTTAGGAGATGAAGAAGGAACTGTATATGAAGTGCATCAAATGCCTTTTTCATTTTCTAATGGATTAATTAATAAAGATAAGAGTTATAAAATCATAAAACAAGAGTATGATAGAAAAGTCAAAGAGGATTTAACGAAAATTGCAAAATGGCAAGTTACAACAAGAGCTAGACTAGTTACGACAACGCATTTTCGTTTATATACAATTTGGCAGAAAAATAGTACAGGCTATCAATTAAAAAAAATAGAGGATTGTGTTGATCCATATGCCAAGATGAACCTAATTCAATGGATAATTGCTTCATTCTGTACGACTGGTCGTATTAAGTACGATAAGAAACCAAAAGAGTGGGCAAGTTATGAATGGATTACTTTAAGGTAAATAAAGAAGACAGAACGTAAAACTTCTGTCTTTTATTATTTCCTAAAAAAAAGACCTCCATGAAAAATGGAGATCCTTTTAAAATGACGATGAGATATGACTCAATATCTCGTGTAGGATACTTTAATTATACATAATTTCAAGAAAATGAAAAATAATAAGCTCAATGATACCATAAAATATTAGAAATGCTAAATTGTTGAAAAGTGGTATGGTGGATATATAAAAGCATTCTTACTTAGTAAGAATGCTTTTATAATTTATTAAAATATTCTTCTTGGTCGTGACATTTTAATTGGTGAATCAATTTTAAGGTCATTTGGCGCGTCAGGTACAAATTCATCACAAAAATAATTATGATAGTTTGCTATCCAGGCATATTTTTTTAGTAATTTATAATTATTTGCATAGTCATTTAATGCTCTTTCAATT
Source organism: Bacillus sp. AFS012607 (assembly GCF_002558005.1). NCBI lineage: Bacteria > Bacillati > Bacillota > Bacilli > Caryophanales > Bacillaceae > Bacillus > Bacillus sp. AFS012607. The sequence goes on along the minus strand of NZ_NTVM01000037.1, from coordinate 6,860 downwards.
CTATCGCGGTGTGTCTCTAAGTGAGGGAAGAATGGTGTGAAATCCCCATTGAGCGCCTCTTCCTCGTACCACTCGAATAAAACATATAAGTAATTTATAAACCATTCTCCATCCATATCTTCAAGCAGTTCAAAATAAAAAGGGTTATCATATTTTGATGGGTAATAAGACCTATATGTATGCACTTTATCTATACTTTTTCCACTTAGAATAATTCTAGGATAAACAGCTACTTGAGATTCTAGATTATATGCCGTAATCAATTCAGGGCCTAAAACAGTTTCTTCATCCATAAAATGAGGACCAACACTTACTCCGCCTCGAGTGAAGAAGCCATCAAGCGCTAATGACAATTGATATTCTGCCAGATTAAGGAAAGTGGTTCCTAATTCTCCCTCTCCATCTCCATTTTCATGAATAGGCCATCCAATTACTACGTTGTCAGTAAAAACTTTAACTTTTGCTAGTGGGAATTGTTGGGTAATATTATTTCGTGCGTTTTTTAATGAAGCATGTATTTGTTCTAAAAATTCATCGCCCATACCGTCATTAAACGCTTTCATGCCCAATTGTGAAAATCCTAATACATCAATAAAAGTCACAACTGAGGGAATCAATTTAGGATTATTTGAATCATATGGTATTATCAAAATATTCTACCTCCTTCATATATTTATATTATATGCCAAAATAATATAAATATATATGATGATACTTGCTAATACTTAATAAATTAATTAATATATAACTATATTTATTGTTTAATTGATTCCGTTTATTCCCACACCTTATTGTGTTGTGGTTGAGTTGTAGAAGCAAGTTGCGTCTTGTTTCATTTATGAAAGGGCTTCTTTGAGCCGATTAGTGTATATATAGCTTATTTTGCTATGCACATTATTAATCGACTTGAAGAGGCCCTTTTTGTGTTGTCTTCAAGTTAGGAATCACTTGTAAAAAGGTCTTTAGATTTAGGTATACAAATAAAAAACACTGTGAGAAAAACACAAGATTTGTGCTTTTTTGCTTTGGAAGGGGATCATTATAATGAAATACGAACATGCAATTACACTAGATAAACCATTACTATCATTAGACGAGATAATAAAAATTTTTCAGAGGAATGAAGTTACTAAACCAATTCGAGAGCGTGATTCTAGCATTAGCTATGATACAGAAGATTATATTGCAGATAAAATGACAGCCTTACACATCAACTCTGATGAGTATTACAATACGATTTTTTTACCAATTTTAAACCATGATTGTGAAGAAGATTGTTATTTTCCATTTGAAAGGAAGTACTGTTTAGAGGTGTATGGCTATCCATGTACGTTAGAAGATGCGTTTAAGGAATGAGGTCTTTATATCATTAACAAAATGGATTGTACATTAGAAACAGTAATGTCTGAGTATGTAGAGGTTACAAATCCTTTATTTGATCCGACTGTAGAAGAATTGGCCAGAATTATTAAATATAACAAAGAGCGTACTAAGGAATGTAGTAGATTATTTAATATTTCTCTTGAACCATTGAAGAAATTATTAAAGGAGTCCCCCCATACCGTTATTGAGATCATTCAAAACATTGAAATGGAGGACATATCAAAACTTCCTACACACTTAGGTGTTCAATTTGCTTATAGAAGGGAAACGAAAGAACTTTACATGTATTATGGAGAAAAACATTTGCCGTGGCTTTATCGAGTATTACTTTTTCTTCATATTTTTGAGTTATCTATTCTAAGTGTAAAGTAATCAATTGTTGTGAAGTAGAAAAATAATAAATATATAACCAGGGGGAAGCTTAAATGAAAATGAGTTATGAAGTATCTATATTTTGTTCTGCACATCCAGAAGATTTTATGCCAAATTTGCGTGCATTACGAATGAGAATAACAAAAGAAGGAGCATTTTGGGAACGCGATTGTTATCAGTTTTCCATTAAACCATCAAACTTGTCACAGCGAGCAGCCAAACAAGCAGGGGAAATCTATTTGTATCATGTCTATTTCAATGGATGTATACGAGATTTCCTTTTTTTATTGGAGCGATGCTTTAGAGGGACAAGTTATCGCTTTACTGCAATCCGCGGTTTCCTAGAAATAGAAGGGTATTCCCTTAAGAAATGGAAACCGATTCTACACAGCCATTATGTAAAGCCTGCAGATGTGGATTGTCTTTTTAAGAAGGATGATCTAGCGATGATTGTGCATCATAATGGAGTGTTAGAAGTGGTTAAGCGTGCAGAAAAAGGTGAAGAATTAAAAAAAGTAAACTTTCTAAATGTAGATAGCTGGTTACAAGCACTTAATCCGACAAAAGAAGATCTATTCTCTTTAACAGGTGTGAGTGTATCTTAATGAGTAATTTGCAAAAACATGTGAAAGTGTACAAACAGAGGAAATGACAGAAATCTGTAGTTAAAATGACTATTAATTTCTGTCTTTTTATTTTATTGATGAACAAAGATAATATCTAAATAGAGGTATAAGAGTTTAATAGAAGTAGCTGTTCCCTATATATTGAACTACTCACCACTTAACGTCCATACGGACTGTTTGAAGTGGGAGATTCCTGCGAACACCGATGTATCCAACAGTTATCTTAGCAGGCTCTGCCCGTAGTCCCTACGGTGAAAACATAAGTATCTTGTACGTTGACTCACCACGCTTCCTACTTTAGCTTGGTTTTCGCAACTTCAGCAAACGTGGGGCGAAAGAACGTTGAAGATTTTACGGTTGCAACGTTTTTCTGCAACCAACCTCATATCTTCAGTTTTCAAAGAGCAATCTGTACAAGTATATAGTAGCAAACATGTTGGCTAATGCCAACCGACATTCATCTCCCACCTAAAATTGATGTTTTACACCTTCACATTTTTGAGGAAGGAGCCTTCTGTCGGAAAACGATAAACAGTATACAAGGAGTGGGGAAAAAATGAGTTATAACATTCAAAAAGGTCAATTTCGTTTAACAAATGCCTATCCAAGAGGTAGCTGGTGGGAATTTTACCGTGTTACGTGTCCGATTTGTCATGATACAGGTAATTGCATGCTGCATGTTTCGCAAGAAAAGGTAGCATGTACACGTGTAGAAAGTAAATGGATTTATGGAAAAAACACGGGCAATCCAAGCTACATTCACTACATAAAAGGAAAAGATAAATATCAATTGCCTGAGGTGGATGAAATTCAGATTCATGATAAGAAAAGTAATGAGGAGTTAAATGTGTTTAATCGTAAATTAATGGAGTTCATACCATTACAAGAGCATCATCATGCACATTTATTAAAAGATAGAAAAATGAGCGAACAACAAATTCAAGTACGTCAATATCGTTCTTTCTTAAAACAACAAATTGTGTTAGAGGAGGATAATACGTATACGACTGTTTGGGAGCAGCTATTTAAACAGATGGGGAATAAAAACTGTTGGCAGGGTGTTCCGGGCTTTTATGAGATGAGGAAAGGTCAACTTTCTCTTCGCTTGATGTCAGGATCTCCTGGTATATTGATTCCTTTTCGAAACCAGTACAATCAAATTGTTGGATGGCAGGTTCGTGTGGATGAAGTAAAAAACTCCGTTCATGTGAAATCGGCACCTACTGGAGTTCAAGCGGAATTAATCGAACAGCCTAATATTGTAAAGATAACTAAAGATGGTGATTGTATCTTTGAAGGCGAACTAGAAGTGAGCAAAAAGGTAGAGATTCCATTTCAAGAGGGACAAATTGTTGTAAAGATTCATAAAGGACAAAAGTATCTGTGGCTCTCATCAGCAAACAAAAATCAAGGGACTGGGGCAGGCGGTAGTGAAAACCCACTTCCTGTGCATGTTGCGGTACCGAGTTCTCATTTGAAACATTGGAATTCTGGTATTCTTCATCAAACTAAATCAGTAATGATCACAGAAGGACCTATGAAAGCTGATTTGATTGCTGATTTGCTTCCAGAGAGATTTAATAAAGAGGAGATTTCTGAAATAGGAACAACGGTTCTTGCGATTCCTGGTGTAAATGCTTGGCGTATTGCTATGCCTGTATTAAAAGATATGGATGTAGAAAATGTCTATTTAGCGTTTGATGCGGATTTAGTAGAGAATCAAAAAGTAAGGAAAGCTCTTATAGATTTTGCGACAGAGTTAAAGCGAATGGGCTATAACGTAATCATAGCTGCATGGAACCCAACGCAAGGTAAGGGGCTGGATGATACAATGCAAGCGGGATTTAAACCTGTATTTCAGAGATTGTGAAAGTTATAAAGTAGGTTGATATTTTCATAATTAGGTAGATTGAAAAAGATAGAGTTTTTAATTCTATCTTTTTCTTATATCCAATTAAATAAAAGAAGGGTAGAAGAGAATATGAATACATCTATGAAAAAAATCTAGTAAATTTACGAGTTGATTTTGCTTTCAAGCGTTTGTTTGGAGTAGAAGGAAACGAGGAGATACTCATTGGTTTTCTTAATGCGGTATTACAATCCTCTTTAGATGAGGAAATCATTTCTTTGCATTTAGATGATCCGCATCTTCCAAGGGAGCAAAAGGATGATAAATTGTCTATTTTAGATTTGCGAGCTACTCTGAATAATGGTATAAAATTAAATATAGAGATACAGGTTCGCGACAAAAAAGACATGATCGAGCGATCTTTGTTCTACTGGGCTGGCATGTATTATTCCCAAATGACTCAGGGGATGAAGTATACAGAATTAAGACCAACCATTTGCATTAATATAGTGGATTTCATTCTGTTTCCAGGAGAAGAAGACTTTCATAATGTCGGTGTAGTCATGAACAAAAAATCGGAGCACATAATTTCAGAGAATATGCAATTGCACTTTCTTGAGATTCCAAAAGTAATTCGAGAATGGCAAGAAGATCGAATGGATCCATGGGAGGATATATTAGCACGCTGGCTATTATTATTTCCTGCATATGAAGATGAGAAATTAACTACAATCCTGGAGGGAATCGCGATGGAAAAAGATCCAGTTTTGAAAAAGGCAATAGAGGATTGGGAGCGTTTAAGTAGTGATAAGGACTTTTTACGCTTATATGAAGCGAGAGAGAAGGCAATAAAAGATAGAATATCAGAAATAGAGACGGCAGAAGAAAAGGCCGTGGAAAAAGCAGCAAAAGAAGCAGCAAAAGAAGCAGCAAAAGAAGCTAGAATAGCAACTAAGATAGAGATGATTCACAATTTAATTAATGTCGGTGTACCTATAGAGAAAGTAGCGGAAGCCACTGAATTAAGTGTGGAAGAGGTTAATGAAATTCTAAAAAATAAAGAGTAAATATAAATGATATAAAACAGGTGATTGTGATTACAAACAATTACCTGTTTTTTTTATTTTTGATGGATGCCCATTTTGTGATTACAACTATATTTTTTCTTGCTTTAGGATTCCCTCTAATTTATAACGAAATTTATTAAGTTATAATGAAATTAAGAGAATATATGCGAAGGAAGAGGAAATAAATATGAAAGTAACCAGGGGTACGCTACATGAAATGATAGACAAGGTAAATGAAAGTGAATTACATGAAATATACGATGTGTTGCAATCTATTTTAACGAATTTCCTGAAAGAATTCTCCTTCCTCAAGCGTGTGAAGGGCGTAGCCCAACGGTAGGTGGGAGATGAATTTCGGTTTGGCGTAGCCAAAAGGTTTTCCTTTTTATTTTGCCTCTGATATAATCAGTCTTATAAATTATAAAGGCTGGTATATAAATGAAATTAGATAGTAATAACCATTCAGTATTCTTGTTGTATTATCACCTTGTGTTGGTCGTAAAATACAGAAGAAATGTGTTTGATGATGATATGTCAGACTATGCAAAAGATATGTTTGTTCGACTATCTGAAAACTATAACATCACATTAGTTGAATGGAATCATGATGTAGACCATGTTCATATTTTGTTCAAGGCACACCCTAATACAGAAATGACAAAATTCATCAATGCTTATAAAAGTGCAAGTTCTCGACTTATTAAAAGAGACTTTCCACAAGTGAAAAAGAAACTTTGGAAAGAGATGTTTTGGTCAAGAAGTTTTTGCTTGCTAACTACTGGTGGTTCGCCAATAGACGTAGTAAAAACATATATTGAAAATCAAAGTGAAAAGTGAGGTGAAATGATATGACAAAGCAGAATAAAGCATATAAATTCCGTTTGTATCCAACAGAAGACCAAGCACATCTTATGCGTAAAACCTTCGGTTGTGTACGTTTCGTGTATAACAGAATGTTAGCTGAACGGAAAGAAGCGTATGAAAAACATAAAGATGATAAGGATCAACTAAAGAAACAAAAACTTCCCACTCCTGCAAAATACAAAGCAGAATTTGAATGGCTAAAAGAAGTTGATTCATTAGCTTTGGCAAATGCTCAACTAAACTTGCAAACTGCCTATAAAAATTTCTTTCGTGGTCAAAATGACTTCCCAACATTCAAAAGCAAAAAAGACAGAAAGTCTTATACAACGAATGTAGTGAACGGAAATATTATGTTGCTTAACGGTCATATCAAATTGCCAAAACTGAAAATGGTACGTATCAAACAGCATAGAAAAATACCACAAGGCCATATAATCAAGTCATGTACGATTTCTATGACACCTACTGGTAAATACTATGTGTCCATTTTGACTGAATACGAAAAAGAGATCGTACAAAAAGAAGTAGAAACAGTTGTTGGATTAGACTTTGCGATGGATCAATTATACGTCAGTTCTGAGGATGAGAGAGCCAATTATCCTAAGTTCTATCGTGAAATGTTAGACCGATTAGCAAAGGCTCAACGAGTATTATCAAGACGTACAAAAGGTTCAGGGCGTTGGAATAAACAACGTATCC
>NZ_NTVM01000036.1:3929-42226 GCF_002558005.1 Bacillus sp. AFS012607 | reverse complement strand
ATTTCAGGAATTGCTGTAGCACTGAAATCATTTAATCCCTCCATTAATATTATTGGAGTTCAAGCTGAAAACGTACACGGTATGAAAGCTTCTTATGATGCTGGAGAAATTGTATCACATTATAAAGCTCCAACAATAGCGGATGGTTGTGCAGTTAAAATACCTGGAAATTTAACCTTTGAAATTGTAAAAAACCTAGTAGATGAAATTGTAACTGTATCGGAAGAAGAATTAGAAGTAGCGATGAAAGACTTATTGCAACGCGGAAAGGCTGTCGTAGAAGGTGCGGGAGCATTAGCAACAGCCGCTCTTCTTGCAGGCAAAGTTGATAAATATGTACAGGGTAAAAAAGTAGTAGCGGTTATTTCAGGTGGCAATGTGGATTTAAAACGTATTTCAAGTGTATGTGAGCATTTCTTTGTTGCCAATGAAGTAAAATAACGATTGAGGAATGTATATAATAAGTTGATATTGCTAAAAAAGAGCTAGGATGAAACATCTTAGTTCTTTTTTGTAATATCAGGATACTATTGAGACAGAGTTTGTTTAAAAACAAACTCTTATACAAGGGGTACAGCCACATGCCCATTAAGCTAAAAATGGATTTTCTATGAAATTCCATTTTTTTAGTTATGCCACTATTATCGTTTCTGTTTCGTTATCAGATAAGCTCAAATTTCTTCCTCATCTTAAAGTGGAACAAATTTATTACTTAAATTGTCTATTTAGTACACTTTTTAAATATGAATATATTTCTTAAAGTGGCTTCAATAATTTTAAGTAAATCAACAGGAGAATTGAAAGGCAGGAGAAAGTAGCATGTCAGAAAATTATCGTTCTCGAGAGGAGCGACGACAAGTTAAAAAGAAAAAACAGCCTGCTGCTAAGAAACAAAAAGCAAAAGGTAAAACATCGTTTTTTCGTAAGTTTTTAGTTAGTTGTTTATTACTTGGTATTGTGGGTTTAGTCGCAGGAGTTGCTACCTTTTTCGTTATGATTAAAGATGCTCCAAAACTTGAGAAAGCAAAACTTGTTAATCCGTTATCCTCAAAAATTTATGATAAAGATGGGAAATTGATATATGAATATGGAAAAGAAAAACGAACGAATATTATGTATGATCAGATTCCTAAGTTAGTAGAAAATGCGTTTTTAGCAACAGAAGATGCACGTTTTTACGAGCACAGTGGCGTAGACTATAAAGGTACTGCACGTGCAGTCTTAGTCAGCCTAAAAGGGGATTACGGCTCTCAAGGTGGAAGTACGATTACACAACAAGTTATTAAAAATTACTTCTTATCGATGGAAAAAACGTCAAAGAGAAAGGCGCAAGAAATATATTTAGCATATAAGCTAGAACAACAGTATTCAAAACATGAAATTTTAGAAATGTATTTAAATAAAGTTTACTTAGGTAACCGTTCATACGGAATTGCAACAGCAGTACAAAATTACTATGGGAAGGAATTAAAAGATTTAACACTACCAGAAGTTGCAATGCTTGCTGGTTTAATGAAAGCTCCTAATAACTATGATCCAACGAAAGAACAAAATATTAAAAAAGCAACAGAAAGAAGAAATGTTGTACTTAAATTAATGAATCGACATGGTTATATTACAAAAAAAGAAATGGAAGAAGCATCAAAAGTTCCAGTAACAGAAGGACTTAAGAAAGCAACTGAACAAAAAGAAATGCCCTATCCAGCTTTTATGGATGCGGTTGTGAAAGAAGTTGAAAAAGAGTTGCCAGATGTTAATATCGGATCTGACGGTTTAGAAATTTATACAACATTAGATCCAAAGGCACAGGATTTTGCAGACAAACTTTTAAATAAAGATATTATTAATTATCCAAATGAGAAATTCCAAGGCGCTTTCACATTTATGGATACGAAAACAGGAGAAGTACGTGCAATTGGTAGTGGGCGTGGTGAAAATAAAGCTGTTTTTAAAGGACATAATATTGCAATTGAATTAAATCGCTCAGCAGGTTCAACGATGAAACCAATTTTTGATTACGCTCCTGCAATTGAATATTTAAAATGGGCTACTTACCATCAAATTGATGACTCTCCATTTAAGTATTCAACGGGACAAGAAGTTAGAAATGCTGATAGAAAGCATTTAGGACCAATTACAATGCGTGATGCATTGAAAACGTCCCGAAATATCCCGGCAATAAAAACTGCAAAAGAAGTAGGAATTAATAGATCAAAAGGTTTCTCTGAAAAGCTAGGTATTACATTTAATGTAGCACCGACCGAATCAACAGCGATTGGTACAAATGAAGCGTCACCAACTGAAATTGCAGGTGCTTATGCGGCATTTGGTAATGATGGTAAGTATACGAGGCCACATTTTGTTAAGAAAGTCATTTATTCAGATGGTAAATCAAAAAGCTTTGAGCAAAAGTCAAAACGAGTTATGAAGGATTCTACAGCATATATGATTACTGATATGCTTCGTACTTTTGTTTCATCTGGATTAGGTACAACAGCAAATATAAGTTCTTTAGATATAGCGGGTAAAACAGGTACAACAAACTATTCTTTAGAACAAATAGCACAATATAATCTACCAGAAAGTGCAACTCGTGATAGTTGGTTTGCTGGTTATACACCACAATATACGATGGCAGTATGGACCGGATATACAAAGGATAGTAAAGATGATTATATTAGTAGTAAAAATACGAAAATAGCTCAATTGATTTTTAAAGAAATGATGAGTAAGTTTGCTACAGATAAGTCACAATTTAAAATGCCGAACAGTGTAGTTCAAGAAGGTAGCGAATTACGTATTAAAGGTGAGAAGCGTGATTCTTCTCCAAATACGAAAATAGAAAATACGACTGAACAGCCGAGTGAAAATAAGCAAAAAGAAAAGCAAAAGAAACAAGAAGAATTAAAGAAACTAGAAGAGAAAAAGCAAAGTGAACAAAAAAGTGGTAGTGACCAAGGAAATACAACACCACCAAACAATGGTAATGGCCAAGGAAATACAACGCCGCCAAAAAGTGGTAGTGACCAGGGAGATAAAACACCACCAAACAATGGCAATGGCCAAGGAAATACAACGCCGCCAAAAAATGGTAGTGACCAAGGAAATACAACACCACCAAACAATGGTAATATCCAAGGAAATACAACGCCGCCAAAAAGTGGCAGTGACCAAGGAAATACAACACCACCAAACAATGAGGATGACCATGGAACGCTACCGTCACCAAGTAATGATGGGAATACAGGAGAGGCTCCAGCTAATAATGGATAATATGTAATCATACAATTAAAAAACGCAATCCTTTTTGTAGAAATATACAGAAAGGATTGCGTTTTTATGACGCTATCAATTCAATATGAGTTTCATTTATTCGCTAAAGAACTCCAGCGATACCTATCTCTAAGTATCCTTCAAAAGCAAAAGTTTCGTAAAACGTAAAAGTAAATATGACACAAGAGATTTGGCCGATTTATGCGTTTGGATTAGTCTACACGTAGCATTTCTTCGAGAAATCTTTACTTCTCTTCTCACACAAAAACTCTGTTCAAATCACTCACTTTCTGCACATATAATCTCTATTTTCAATCGTATACGTATTCTAGATGCAAGAGTGTTTCAACTACCTGGTCAATTTGCCATCGACTATCAAGGTTTAGGTGGAAGTAGTAATGAGGCAGGCATGAAAATTCAATTGGAATATGATTTATTTAGCAGTCAAGTCATTAACGTGCAGCTTGGACCAGGAAAGAATAATGATAAAACATATGATACCATCTGTCTTGAAACCATAGAAGCAGGCGATTTGTGTTTACGTGATCTCGGTTACTTCGATTTAGTAGACTTACAAACCATTCAGGATAAAAAGGTTTACTATATCTCACGGTTGAAGTTGAATACACGCATTTATATCAAGAACCCTGACCCAGAATACTTCAATAATGGTACGTTAAAAAGTAAAAAGAATACATCCAGCTTGATATGACACAAATGATGTAGGATCTAATCCCTGGTGAAACGATAGAAATCCACGAGGCATATATTGGCCAAAATCAGAAGCTTCCAGCACGTGGCATTATCCATCATTTAACCGATGATCAAACGCAAACACGACTGAAAAACCAAGCGATACGTGAAAAGAAAAAAGGCATTGTCATGAAGATAAAAGTAAACGTTTAATGGGGTAGCGTCAGGAAAATGCGGATTTACAACGTTAAGGAAATTTCAATATTAAAAAGCCTAATTTCTCAATTTAATGTGAAGAAATTAGGCTTTTTTTATTACTCAATTAAAGCTCCCTATTGTTGAATAATGTTCAATTTCAAACAAATAAAGCCATTAATATTAAATCTTGATAACCGCCATCCAATTTTACACCCTTTGCTTTTCTACCCTCTTCAAAAAAGCCAAGATTCTTATATAACTGGATTGCACCTAGATTATCTTCCATTACCTCAAGACAGACTTTCTCAATCTTACTGTTATTTTTAGCCCAATTGATTAATGTTTCTAGAAGAGCTCTTCCAATACCATAATTTCGATATTCAGGTAGTATGTTCATCGCAAAAGCCCCTTGATGACTAATTTTTTCTTTGTTTCCGTTCTTAAAATCTATTGCACCGACTAACTTACCATCAAATTCAGCAATAAACTGTACATAATTTGGATTTTCATGATAAGTTTTTAACGTTTTTTGAATAACATCAACACTCACCTTTTTTACATCCTCAACCGTACTTAGCATATATGGAGCGTTTATTAAAGCTTTTGAAGCAGAATCTAGCATTCTTTCCGCATCCTGTTCTTTAGCTTCTCTAATTATTATTGTTTTTCCATCCTTAGATTTATAAGTAAAAACATTAGTTGATAAGATTTTACACACATCCTTTCGGAATATAATTAATCGAATTTTTTAACTATTACACGATTCTTAAGTAAGAGAAAGTCGTATCACTTTTTTCTGCAATCGCTCACCTTTAACTTAATAACGATTATTTCAAAAAATTCTAATTTTGACAATAATTTATTCTGTTATATAATCCTTTAACGGAATAAGGAATGATTATTGTTTCCCTTCTGATAGCTTTCTATATAATGAAGCCCTAGACACATTTGTAATTTCACAAATTTGATTTACAGTCATATCTCGGTTTGAATTACAGTGAGTTGCATTAATCCAAAAAACACCGCTGATTTCCTATAAATAATGGAGGTCATCAGCGGTGTTTATCGGTGTATAAAACTTCAACATTATTAATAAGTCTTCTTTTAAAATATAAATGGTTAAACAAATGGGAAAATTCTTGTTATATCATCTTTTATTTCTGAAATACAGGTGCTATTTTATCAATGCGGTTTGTCCAAATTCCACCTGTATAATCGTCAGGAAGACGTTTTATATCTTCAGATGAGTCAAATCCACTTGAAAACCCAAACCCATTTCCTCCTACAATGATAACTCTAGTATCTGCTTTATCCATTCGATTAAGAAAACGATTTGGCCATCCCCAAAGCCAAGGAGCTACTTTGTCTGGTATATGTAATTCTCCATGCTTCAGGCTTGAAGGTATGTAGCCAGTCCACCCTAATGCCATATAAGTAATAAGATCTTTTTTCATGGTCGCTTTTGACATTATTCGTAAACTAGGGATGCGCTCTTTTATCGCAGCAATTGGTTTATCGCCACCATATACAGTTAGTTGATCAAGGCGCTTCGCTGGTAATTTCTTGAGGTAAGTAGCCATTTGGATTCCTTCATTTTCATCATCACTTTTAATATGAATAAGAAAAGAACGGTCTGGAAAATGGGTAAGTACTTCATCAAGTGTTGGCATAAGATTATGCCCTTTGCCACGAAACGGGAATGTTTTACCCCCATCAGCTGTATAACCGTAACCAATATCAAGTGCTTGTAGTTCTTTTGTTGTAAAATCTCTTGTAACACCTTTACCATTAGTACGGCAATCAAGAGTCCAGTCATGAAAAATAACAAAATTATTATCTTTAGTTGGTTGAACATCAAACTCTACTAGATCAGCTCCAGCTTTAAATGCCGCTTCCATAGATGGAATTGTATTTTCTAAATAAGAATGTTCAGGTTTATTTATACGTTTAGCTGTACATGTATCACCCTCAATCCCTTCCATGCTAAATGTTTGCGAAAGCCCTCGGTGAGCAAGAAGAAGAGGAGTCCTATCGGCCCTCTCAGCAAAAAAAGAACTATTATTTACATAAACAAATACGAATAGGATAAGAATTATCAAAGTCGTTTTACGTTTTAGTAACCTTTTTATTTTATTCATTGTATGCTCCTCTTAATTATTAGTTGAAATGCTGTAGACAATGTTCGTCATTTAAATACTGGTAGATGTTACAACCTATTTTATTTTATTGCAATGGATAGGATTGGTAATTGAAGATTAGTAATTATATATCAATATAACTTTTCAGCGAATAAAGATAATTCTTTTTTATCCAGATTCTACATCCTTAAGTTAATGGATGTGTGGTGGGCTCCTATAGGGGCTTAAAGTACTCAAAACTATGAACGTTTCCGCAACATTCCCCTTTTCCTCTTTCGAATAAAATTTAAAGGAAGATATAATAAAAGTATAACGATATAAGGGGCGTCTTTTATGAGAAAAGAGAAAAGACAAAGGCTAATTAAACAAGCGGTGAGAGAGCATGAAATAGATACACAAGAAAAGTTAGTAGAGCTGTTAGCAAAAAAAGGGGAAATTGTAACACAAGCTACTATCTCGCGAGATATTCGCGAATTAAATATAATAAAGACAGTTTCTTCGAACGGTTTAACTATATATAAAAACTTCACAGGAGATAATATACAAACTGATATGATGTTAAAGAAAAAGTTGGGAGAAGTTGTCGTAAAAATTGATTATATAAATCAATTAACCATTATTAAAACTTTACCGGGTAATGCACATGTTATAGGGGTGTTATTAGACTCTGTAGACTGGAAAGAAAAAGTAGGGTGTATTTGTGGGAATGATACATGTCTTGTAATTTCAAAATCACAATCAGATAGGGAGATTCTAGAAGAGAGATTAAAATTAATTATGTAGATAAAAAACTACTAATACAGGATTTTATTTCGTTACAGAAATAAAGCAGCTTTTCCGGAGCCTTGGTAATAAATTAAACTTTTAATTGGGATACTTTACGGTATATTGAAATTAATTGTCTTCTTAGTTGCTGAAGATACTTAATATAGAAATGATGTTGGAGTATCGAGAAAAATAATTAATTCTAAATATGAATTTTTAACGTAAGGTAGCTAAAATTTGAAAGTGAGTACAATTAATTGAAATTGCTAGTTATAAGAGAGGGTAAAAGTATCTTGTAAAGTAATGCATATAACATAGAAAGATATAAGAGATAGGTGAAATTTATGAATACAAGACAGAAAGAAATTTTATTTCTACTATTATCTGAATCTAACGACTATTCATTAGTACAAGACCTTGCGGATAAGGTGAATTGCTCTGAAAAAACAATTCGTAATGACTTTAAAATAATTGAGGAGCACCTTGCGAATTATTCAAGTGCGATTCTTGTTAGGAAACCGGGATTAGGTGTGTACTTAGAGATTGAGGAATATGAAAAGGTGGACTTGTTTAATAAACTTTATTGTATTAATAATCGCACAAAGTATGAATCAGATGAAGAAAGAATTCTACAAATTGCATACAACTTATTAATGAATGTAAAGGCAGTTACTGCACAGGAAATGGCATCCCAACATTTTGTAAGTCGAACGACTATAAAAAAAGATTTAGATAGAATTGAAAAATGGTTACATCATTTTGATTTAACCATTGTTTCAAAACAGCGAGTTGGACTTATTATTGATGGAATTGAAAAGAAAAAAAGAAGAGCATTGGCTAGATTATCAGATTTGATTCGTAATTCTGATCTTACGAATCAATTTATTAAAGAACAATTTCAATATCATGAGGTTGAGTTTGTTACGAACGAATTGAAAGCGTTACAAAAACGAAATGCATTGTTTTTTACAGATGACACATTTGAAAGTTTATTAGTGCATACATTGCTCATGGTACGGAGAATGAAACTTAAACAACCTATTTTAAATGCTGAAAAGGAAATTAAAATACTGAAAGAAACAAAAGAATATATATGGACATTGGAATTTTTAAAACAGTTGGAATGTGTTTTTTCAGTTCATTTTACAGAAGAAGAAGTTACGTATTTAACAGCTCATATTTTAGGTGGGAAAATTCGTTATCAAGATAAACCAATGCAGGACAGCACACTTACTGAAAGTAATCCAATTCTTTCTATGGTTATACAGCAATTAGTTAAACGTATGTCACAGTTATATGAAATTGATTTCAGTAAAGACAAAATTTTAATTGAAGGGTTAACGATTCATTTATATACCGCATTGAATCGCTTAAGCTATGATCTTTCTGTCTCTAATCCGATGTTACACGATATAAAGAGAATGTATCCCTATGTGTTTAATGTATTGATACAAGTATTAGAAGAGATAAATGAATCTCTAAATATATATATTCCAGAAGAAGAAGCGGCTTATCTTACTCTACACTTTGAAGCATCTGTTGAACGGTTAAATCACCAGGAAAAATCTAAAAATGTAATTATTGTTTGCCATATGGGCATTGGCATGTCGCAGTTGTTACGTACAAAAATTGAGCGTAAATTTCGTCATATCCATGTTATGGACTGTATTTCAAAAGCTGATTTACAAAGTTATATAATGAAACATCGTGATGTGGATCTCGTTATTTCAACTACTAGTCTTTCAAGATTAAACATTCCTCATATAGTAGTATCCCCATTATTAGAGGGGCCAGAAGAAAAGAAGCTAGGGGACTTTATACAAAATTATGATGAGCCAAGTTATAAAGAACAAAAAGACTTTGTTATGTTCAATTATACATCTCCATTTTTAGTGTTTTTACAACAGGATATACAGCACCCATATGAGCTAATTGAAAAGTTAGCGTATGCTTTGCATAGTAAGGGGTATGTAGATAAAGAGTATGCAGAAAATGCAATCATAAGAGAAAAAATGTCAGCAACAACGATTGGGGCAGGAATCGCAATTCCCCATGGCAACCCAAAATTTATTCAAGAATCAGTAATTGCAATTGCTACATTAAAGGAACCAATTGATTGGGGAGAAGAGAATGTATCACTTGTATTTATGCTAGCAGTTAAAAGTGATGGACAAGAGGTAACGAAACAATTGTTTCAGGAACTATCCTTTATAAGTGAGCAACCATCCTTTATTCAAAAGCTTACGAAAGAAACAAACGTAATGAAATTTTTGTCCTTTTTACATAATTAACCGAAAAGTGGAGAATCAAATAACCCGTTTTTAGCTTGGGTAAAAGGTTTATTTTTCCGGAAGTTACGGTAAAAAATGAAACTTTTGACGTCGTAATATTAATTTATAGTAAGTGTAGGCGCTTAGTAAAAAGTGTGAGGAGGATTAAGAATGAAATTGTTAGCGGTTACATCATGTCCAAATGGGATTGCCCATACTTATATGGCAGCTGAAAATTTGCAAAAAACAGCGGATAAATTAGGAGTCCAAATGAAAATTGAAACCCAAGGTGGAATAGGGGTAGAAAATGAGTTGACGGAACAAGATATTCGCGAAGCAGACGGCATTATTATAGCTGCAGATAGAGTCGTAAATAAAGATAGATTTGTAGGGAAAAAATTGTTGGTTGTTGGGGTACAAGATGGTATTCGTAAACCAGGAGAATTAATTCAGAAAGTAATCAGCGGGAATGTACCTATTTATCATTCACAGTCAAAAATAGTAGAAAGTAACCATCAGGAAAGAAAGCAAAATCCGATATATCGTCATTTAATGAATGGTGTATCTTTTATGGTTCCATTTATCGTAGTCGGGGGATTATTAATTGCTATTGCGTTAACACTTGGGGGAGAAAAAACTCCTGGGGGTTTAGTGATTCCAGAGGGTTCTTTTTGGAAAAACATTGAACAAATTGGTGGTGCATCATTTACGTTCATGGTTCCAATACTGGCTGGATATATTGCATATAGTATAGCGGATAAACCTGGACTTGTTCCTGGGATGATTGGTGGATATATTGCAGCAACAGGAAGCTTTTACGGAAGTGAAAGTGGTGCTGGTTTTCTTGGTGGAATTATCGCTGGTTTTCTAGCTGGTTACATAGCGTTAGGAATCAAAAAATTAAAAGTTCCAAAAGCGATTCAACCAATTATGCCGATTATTATTATTCCGGTATTTACTTCTCTTATTGTAGGCTTAGCATTTGTATTTATTATTGGTGCTCCTGTTGCACAAGTTTTCGTATCATTAACAGCTTGGTTAGCAGGTATGCAAGGGTCGAGTTCAATTCTCTTAGCATTAATTTTAGGGGCAATGATTTCATTTGATATGGGTGGTCCAGTCAATAAAGTAGCATTCTTATTTGGCTCAGCAATGATTGGAGAAGGAAACTATGAAATTATGGGTCCAATTGCTGCAGCAATTTGTATACCACCAATTGGAATGGGACTGGCTACTTTCATAGGTAAGGGGAAATTTCAAGATTCAGAGAGAGAAATGGGTAAAGCATCATTTACAATGGGGCTATTTGGTATTACGGAAGGTGCGATTCCCTTTGCAGCACAAGATCCACTTCGGGTTATTCCAAGTATAATGGCTGGTTCGATGACGGGTGCTGTGATTGCGATGATCGGTCATGTAGGAGACAGAGTAGCACATGGTGGTCCAATTGTTGCAGTGTTAGGGGCAGTAGATAATGTATTTATGTTTTTTGTAGCTGTAATTGTAGGCTCTATTGTGACGGCTGTTGTAGTAAATGTATTGAAAAAAGACGTTTCAAAGTTAGAAAAACAAGAAAATGAACAAATAAAAGAAGTATCAGCAACAATAGAAGTGCAACAACTGGAACGAGAGACTCAAGTAAGAGGCGAACAAGTAGACAAGGTAGAAATTAAAAAATTAACAGATATTACAAGTTTAGAATTAATTGAAACGGACTTAAAAGGGGAAACACGAGATGACATCATTGATGAAATGATTCAAAAGTTAAAGCAGGTGGGTGCATTACATTCAGTGATAGAATTTAAACAGGCTATTATGAACCGTGAGCAAGAAAGTACTACAGGTATTGGTATAAACATTGCGATTCCACATGGGAAATCAGCTGCCGTTAGGAAACCGAGCGTGGTATTTGGAATTAAACAATCGGGTATAGATTGGAACAGCCTTGATGGAACGGAAGCAAAGTTAATATTTATGATTGCGGTACCAAAAGGAAATGAAGGAAATGAACATTTAAAAATCCTTCAAATGCTTTCTCGAAAACTAATGGATGACAGTTTTAGAGAGCGGTTATTATCTGTTCAAACAAAAGCAGAAGCATACAAACTACTAGATGAAATAGCATAGAATGGGGGATTTAAATCATGACTGAACCATTATTTTTTGCACCTGTTTTTAAAGAAAGAATTTGGGGTGGAACACATTTAACTTCTTTTGGATATGAGATTCCATCAAATCAAACTGGAGAGTGTTGGGCTTTTGCTGCACATCAACATGGACAAAGTATTGTTAAGAACGGAAAGTATAAAGGGCTATCTTTGGGTGAATTGTGGGATAACCATCGAGATTTATTTGGAAATATGGAGGGGGAGCGTTTCCCTCTTCTTACAAAAATTTTGGATGCCAATCAAGATTTATCTGTTCAAGTTCATCCCAACGATGAGTATGCCAGCGTACATGAAAATGGAGAACTAGGAAAAACAGAATGTTGGTATGTAATCGATTCCATAAAAGACGCGGAAATTATTTATGGACATCATGCGAAAACAAAAGAAGAATTCATGGCTATGATTGAAAAGAAAGAGTGGAACCAACTGTTGCATCGCGTGAAGGTGAAAACTGGAGATTTCTTCTATGTACCGAGTGGAACTGTTCATGCAATTGGTAAAGGGATTTTGATATTAGAAACGCAGCAAAACTCTGATACAACCTATAGATTGTATGATTATAATAGAAGAGATTCAGAAGGTAATTTACGTGATCTTCATCTTGAAAGCAGTATTGATGTAATAGAAACTCCATGTATTTCGAATCAGTTAACATTTAAAAATGAAAAAGTAGATGATTTGAGTATAACTAATTTTATTAAATGTCCGTATTTTTCAGTGGAAAAATGGGAGTTAGATGGATCAGCTAGTTTGGAACAACAAAAAGCCTTCCTTCTTGTTAGTGTAATACAGGGAGAAGGTGAGTTAATTAAAGAAGGTGAGCACTATTTCTTTAAAAAAGGAGACCACTTTATAATACCTAATTATTTTGGAGGATACGATTTGGTAGGTAACTCTATATGTATTGTTTCAAGTATATAATAAATTTTATAATTTTTATATAAAGATTATAGAAAATATTATTTAAACACAAATTAACCAGTTCCTGATTTTACGGATCTGGTTAATTTGTGTGAAGTGCATCAAGTTTTGAGGAAGTGCTTGTGAACCGTAGCATAAATAAATGAGGTTTTGTATGTTCGATTTTTAAATAATACCCAAGAAGGAGTGGGTTGCAGTTATAGTAATACTCTATTTTTTGTATTTCTATAATAGATAATTTTTTTAAAAAACAGAATTATCTTGACAGTTATTGAATGGATTGATAAGGTTATAAAAAAATATTTCTTATCCAGAGAGGTGGAGGGACTGGCCTTATGAAACCTCAGCAACAGGTCTGCTTAAGTAGACACTGTGCTAATTCCAGCGGGTGATAATCCTGATAGATGAGAGCTTCCGTTTTTATTTGTCAGTAGCGCCCTCTTTTTTAGAGTGCGCTTTTGTTTTTTCTGGATAGTAACTAAAGGAGAGTAGAAATGGAGAACAAAAATGGGCAAGAATTTCAAAGGAAAATGCAAGCACGTCATTTAGTCATGCTATCACTTGGTGGGGTGATTGGAACTGGCTTATTCTTAAGTTCGGGTTACACTATTCAACAAGCTGGCCCATTTGGAACAATTCTATCCTATCTGGTTGGTGCGCTAGTGGTTTATCTAGTTATGCTATGTTTAGGCGAGCTTTCCGTACATATGCCTGAAACGGGCGCATTTCATAGTTATGCAGTTAAATACATTGGACCGGGTACAGGGTATACAGTAGCCTGGTTGTATTGGTTAACTTGGACTGTTGCTTTAGGTTCTGAATTTACAGCTGCAGGATTACTTATGAAGCGATGGTTTCCATCGGTTAATGTTTGGGTATGGAGTGCTCTTTTTGCCATTTTGATCTTTGTATTAAATGTCCTGACTGTTAAATTTTTCGCCGAATCCGAATTTTGGTTTTCATCGATAAAGGTTATAGCTATTGTGTTTTTTATTGTTTTAGGAGTAGCGGCAATGCTAGGGTTTCTTCCGATGACTCATTCAAAAGCAGCACCATTCTTTTCTAATTTTACAAGTGGAGGTTTATTTCCTCATGGTGCTACGGCCATTATGATGACCATGCTTGCGGTTAATTTTTCTTTTTCGGGAACAGAATTAATAGGCATTGCAGCTGGAGAAACAGCGAACCCAGAAAAAATGATACCGATGGCCATTCGAACTACTCTGTGGAGATTGATCATCTTTTTTGTAGGAACGATTGTTGTTTTATCTGCGTTATTGCCTATTTCCGATGCAGGGGTATTAGAGAGCCCTTTTGTTGCAGTTCTAGAACGAATTGGGGTGCCATATTCAGCTGACATAATGAATTTCGTTATCTTAACAGCCATTTTATCTGCGGCAAACTCAGGCCTTTATGCCTCTTCTAGAATGCTTTGGTCGCTTGCTAATAAGAATACGATATCCCCGATTTTTGGGAAAATGACGAAGCAAGGTGTTCCAATCAACGCCGTCATTTTCAGTATGGTGGGTGGAGCTTTGGCTTTGCTCTCAAGTATTGTGGCACCAGATACTGTCTATATCGTACTTGTTTCCATTTCCGGTCTAGCAGTAGTTATAGTTTGGATGAGTATTAGTGCTTCCCAGTTCCTATTTCGCAGACAATTTTTGAAAGAAGGAAATTCTGAAAAGGACTTGATTTATCGCACACCACTATATCCATTAGTACCAATTGCTTCTTTTATCCTTTGTCTGGCATCGTGTATTGGAATTGCATTCGACCCAACACAGAGAATTGCCTTATATTGCGGCATACCGTTTATTTTGTTTTGCTATGGAAGTTATTATCTAACAAAAAATCTAAAAAAGAGGGGCGTAGATTATGTCGAACAAAATTAACCCAATTGATGATATTTTATCTCAACATTCCATTATGCTTCTTGACGGAGCATTAGCTACAGAATTGGAGGCGCATGGATGTAATTTGGACGATCCTCTTTGGTCGGCACGTGTGTTACTAGAAAATCCGGAACTAATTTATCAGGTTCATTCAGACTATTTTCGTGCTGGAGCGGACTGTGCCATAACAGCAAGCTATCAAGCTACTATTAGTGGTTTTTCCGCGCGTGGAATACAAGAACAGGAAGCTTTGGAATTAATTAAAAAAACGGTGTTACTTGCAAGAAGGGCAAGAGATGATTTTTGGAAGGAAAATATTCAAACGAATAGGCCTAAACCATTGGTTGTTGCATCAGTTGGGCCGTACGGAGCTTACCTTGCAGATGGTTCAGAGTATTTAGGTAACTATGGTGTGACAGATAAAACATTAGCAGACTTTCACCGTTCGAGAATGTCTGCGTTAATCGAAGCAGGTGCAGACCTATTGGCATTTGAAACGATCCCTTCCCTGCAAGAAGCAAGAGTATTAGATACATTATTGCGTGAGTTTCCAGAAACATATGCGTGGCTTTCCTTTTCGCTAAAAAATGAGAAAGAGATTAGTGAAGGTATGAAACTCGTGGAGTGTGCACGAGTTTTTGAGAAAAGTGAACAAATTGTAGCGATAGGCATCAATTGTGCGCCAGTAACCGTTGTGACTGGTGCAATCCAAGAGTTGAGGGCAAACACCAAAAAACCGATTATTGTTTATCCAAACTCTGGTGAAACTTATAATCCAGAAACAAAAACATGGCATGGTCATGAACAATGTAACGCGTTGAATATTCAATCTGAAGAATGGTACCAAGCAGGTGCACGTTTAATAGGTGGATGCTGCAGAACGACACCTTATCACATTGAGGAGATATCGAACAAGTGGCGTTCTTCCGATTTTTTCTATTCGAACGAAGCAAAACAGTAATGTAATGAATGATAATCTAACTTTTTGTGTATTTTCATGATTTTGCTTGTTCAGGAACCTACAGTTACGTCTAATGGCACAAAAAGTCTTTTCAGAGACACAAATGTGGATAGTAGCCTCGGGAATCCAGTGGACTTTTGGGTACCTTAGGTATGGAAAGGAATCAGGGAAAATAAACACCGCTAGTTTAATAGATATGGTAGACAACATACTGAATCTTTTAATGAAGATGTAGTTGATCCAATTGAAGGTGAAAGAGGACCATTTATTCGTAATTAAAGTTAACGAAGAGGTTAATTTAATTATTAAAAAAATAGTTTAATAACTATATGAAAATTTGTTGTGGTAAAAATCCTTGTTGTAGTAGTTAATATGGTCATATTGTTGTAAAAAGGGTAGATGTAAACAGGTATACTCTCCTGTTCATCTATCCTTTCTTTTTTACCTTATAAAATGTGTGAGATTATATTCAATCGTATAAATATAGGATTTTATTACTATTTCCTTGACTTTTAATAAAGCGATAGGGTTTATTTGGTATATGTATTATTAAGAGTATGCTTCTATTTAGGAATGCTTTTCCACACAAAATGAAAGTACACTTTGTTTCCATTCTTAAGTTGATAGATGTGTGGTGCCCCCTGTAAGAACGTAGTTGTATTGTAGAAAAATAAATAGACGGATTACTTACCTTTAGTAAATATGAGAACTTTCTATTTTTGTTATTTACAATTATGCAATATCAGACCTCAGATACACATTCGTTTAGTTGCACATTAGGATATGCAAAAATCATGAAAACTCCAGATGAACTTCACACTCGAATAGAAAATCCGGTATATAATAAANNTTTATTATATACCGGATTTTTATCTATTAAGATATATAAAATTTTGATACGGAATACTAGGGTAAATAACTTCTCATAAGAAAGTAATAAAGGAGAATAACTATGACAAGCACTGTACTCGAATCAAAAAAAACTAATATTACAGAAGAAGATGTTGAAATTTTAAAAATAATGGCGCATCCAATTCGTTTACGTATTGTAAACGAGCTAAGCAAGCATAATACTTTTAATGTTTCTCAGCTAACAAAAATTTTAGAGATACCCCAATCATCTGTTTCACAACATTTATCTAAAATGAAGGGTAAAATACTAAAAGCTGAACGTAAAGGTTTAGAAATTTATTATTCCATTCGTAACAATAAAGCAACTCAAATTGTCGGCATACTTGGATATTAAACCATATATACAATAGCATAGATAGAGTAGTATCTGAGAAAGGGTGCTACTCTTTTTTAATTCTATAAACACAACATGACAAATGTTACTTTTCCATAAAAGAACAAGAACAAACTAGGAATTATGTTTTCCTACATCGAATATAAACGCACCTGTCAGCATATAACTAAACGCAACTCATCAAACCGCTGGAGGGATACAATGTCTTATAGAACGGTTCATACCGATTTTCATAAATAAGTGTAAATGAATAACTTTAACGAAAATGTATAATGTTTACACGAAAAAACAGTATAAGTTAATTTTGTTTACCTAAATTTAATAATTTGTTGACATATTAATATATACTTAATTATAATAAATTTATATTAATTTTCAAGTAAAACTAATGGAGAAAAATACTGGGCATTAAAAGTAATTTAAGTATGTAATTAGGATGTTCTCTCTCACTTCTCTCACTTCTCTTAATCTTTTAGATTTTAATCTCATATAATTATGAGACTATTTTTTTTATCTTTTTAAAAATATAGTTATGTATACATAAAAGTTAGAGAATTATTTTCTCTAACTTTTATGCGCTAGTATTTAAAATTAAAAAGATGGTGGGGTTACTCCAAATATAACAGTGACTTTGTGTAGAGAAGTGTTTTCCCATTTATGTTTTGCGTATGGTGGTATTTTAACACTATCACCTTGATTGAGAAGTAAAACCTCATCATTTAGATATAGTTTTACTTGTCCTTCCATAATAAATGCTATTTCTTCACCTTTATGTGCCACAGGCTCCATAGATGAAGCGGTTTGAGGTAGCAGATTCATTAAAGCCAATTCCAGTGATCCATCTAAATTAGGAGATAATAACTCATACGAAACATTACCGCTTTCAGGGAAAGTCATTTTTTTTCTTTGATCCGCTCTTACAACTAATTCTTCTGTATTGGTATCTTCCAAGAAAAAATTAAATAAAGGAATATTTAATGCTACAGAAATTAACTTTAGTGTTTGTAATGATGGATTCGTGATCCCTTTCTCAATCTGACTTAACATGGAAGGTGTTATATCAGCCAATTCAGCTAAACGTTTACTAGTTAATCCTGCACCTTTTCTAAATGCCATAATTTTTTGACCAACATTAATATTGTTCATATACACAATCCCCTTTAAATTAGTGAAATTTATTAAATTAAAATTGATTTTATTTACTTATACTTAACAAATTGTTAATATATACTTAATTATAATAAATTATGATTAATTTTCAAACGTTTATGTCGTTGTAAGAATATTAAATAAGACGAAAATAGTTGAAATAGGTTAATTATATTTTGAAGGGGGTTTATAAATAAGTGAAAGTTCAATAGAAACAAAAGAGAAGTTGAAAAAGAGGTTTCCATTGATTCAAAAATTAATTGAAACCGAGGAATTTATTTTGCTTAATTTAAATAAAACGAATTTTGAATATTTTATTCAAAATAGTACTTTAACTAAAGTTGATGTTATAGATGCAGAAGATTGATTAAAACGATTTGTTCCATAATAATGCAAAAGTTTTTCTTGAAACACAAGAGGCCAGTGGCATTATTGAATCGTCACTAGTAAATATTAATTCCATGAAACAATATCTGCAAAGAGAATATAAAGAAGCAATACCAGGAAAATTATTATTAAAATGTGATAGTCATCTTCCAATTTCTTAATCTATTAAAGCAAGAGGCGGAGTATATGAGGTATTAAAACAAGCCAAATATTTAGCTTTGAAACATCATTTATTAACTAAACAAGATGATTATTTCGTATTAGATAGTGACAGGTTTAGAGCATTCTTTTCAAATTATTCAATTGCAGTAGGTTTGACTAGAAATTTAGGGTTAAGCATTGGAATTATGAGTGTAAAGTTAGGATTCAATATAACTGCCCATATGTCAACTGATGCGAAAACGTGGAAAAAGAATCTACTTACAAGTAAAGGGATTACTGTTATTGAATATACAACAGGCTATAGTAAAGCGGTAGAAAAAAAGGATACAAGCTAATAATGTATTCTTAAGTTTTTAAAGGACGTGAAATGAACATGAAACCAGTTTTAAAATATATAATTATTTCCCTTGTTTTTTCAATAGTAGGGGCGTGTTGGGCGCTGTTTGACATCTTTATGTTAGATGCAGACTGGCTATTGATTTGGATAGGTGTATTAATGGCGTATCTATCGTTGTATATTGTGATAGGTCTATATAGTAGAAATACATACGACACAAAATTGGCTAAAGTGCTTCTAAAAACAATAATTACAACCTTTAGTTTTGGAGCATTAGGAATATCATTCGGAGTTGTACACATGATATTAGGACCATTGAGTCTTACTTTAATGACATGGTATTGGTTTATAATGCTATTTTTATATTTAATACCCATAATATTATTAGTGATTTTAGTATTGGTAAATTGTAAAAATCATAATTTCCCTGGGGTATATAGTATACTTATACTTGTAAATATACTTCTTACGTTATGGCCGTTATTATGGCCGTTATTTATTACTTTTATGGGATCTGGTATGAATGCAAGTGCAGGATGGTAGCAGCTCACAGATTATAAAAGGATTAAAAGAAAAAGGCTATAAATTTGAAGCTTACAACCGAATATAAAAAAGTATGAATAAGTTAAATGAATGGAATAAGAAATTAATATAGGGTTTAAATATTTAAAAGAGCGTGTTTAGCTAAACACGCTCTTTTAACAAGCTATTTTTTATTATTTAAATTTAAAGAAATAATATTAATTAAATGTGAAGTGAAAATTCATTTGGAATTTATATTAGTAATGAAAGATATTCAATAATGATCTACTTATGTGTCTAAAAAGTATCCATTTTCATGTCTTTCTACATTTGTACAAAGACATGAAAATAGGAACTAATTCTATAGATCTAACATCGGTGATAAGTAGAGCTTCTCGCCGCATAATTTAAATTCTGTTATGTCTGTAACTCATTTTTCGTTCGGCTTTTCAGCTTTAAAATTACGTTCTAAAATATTTGGCGCAATCTTGCCTACTTTTCCTTTATAGGAGCGATATTTTTTCATACGAACTAGACTCTTTAAACCTAACTCTTTCATAATTCGTTGAACTTTTTTATGGTTGATTTTGTGTCCTTGGTTCATTAACTCATCGCGAATACGGCGATATCCATAACGACCTTGGTGTTCATCGTAAATGTTTTGAATTAAGATCTTTAGCTCTTTATCTTTATCTGGCCGATTAGAATTTTGTATCCAGTAATAATATGTACTTCGTAGGAGTTCTGCTAATTTTAAAAGTGCCTTCACCGTAAATGCTTTCCTTAGTTCATAAATTACTTGCGCCTTATCTTGTTTGGTGATTTTTCCTTGTTTTGAACTAAGGCATTCAACTTTTTTAGATAAGCATTCTCCAGACGTAAACGCTCTAATTCAGCTTATAATTCTTCTACTGATTCTCCTGTTTGTGTTTGTTCCTTTGGGCTTTTGATTGCCCTTAGTCATAGGTAGACGCCCTTTTTCTTCGATTTAAGGGCGTCTACTCCTTTTTAATGTAGCTAAATGCGCCATTTTCTAATAAGTCCAGGTGAAGAAATATTAAAAATAACTGCCGCTTCGTTTGGAGACGTTCCATGTTCGATCATATAATTTAGTACGTCTAGTTTATACTGTGAAGAATACGTTGTATAGCCTTTTTCAAATGCTTGGATTTCATGGTATTCAAATTGTTTTATCCACATACGTACTACTTCATGATTTGCTCTCAATGATTTAGCAATATCTTTTATACTTTCACTTCCATCCTGATAACGTATAACTGCATTCATTTTGTCACCTGAAGTAAATTTAGTCATAAAAAAACTACACCTCCAATTGTTAGACTGTGTCTAACAATTGGGGTGCAGTTCAAAAAGTACAGCTAGTCTTCTTCACAAACTTATATGGCCTCGATGACAAATTGGGATTGAGGTATATATAGTAATTGGGCTGCTAAGGAAGTTGTTGTATTAGCAAATGGGTATGCTTCCTTATAAAGAAAATTACTATACACTATTTCATTCATTTCATAGGTCGTACACAGTTTTTTTAGGATTTTTTGAGAAATTTTATTTGTACAAGCGGCAATAAAATCATAATCTCTTTTACTTATTTCTTGAATGGCATGTGAAAGAAGGGTAGTGACTATACCACTTCCCATCCAATCTGGATGACAAGCGCCCATATCTAGATAGACCAGTTTTTCTTTATCTAAATGAGAAAACTCAATAGATTCTGTCTCTAATGTATCTAAAAGTTGAAAAATAGGTTCCATTTGTGGGCATAGTTCAATCGCTTTATCTGTATCTATTAGTGGCTGGGTTACTTTTTTTGTTAAAAGAACTCCAACAATTTGAAAATTTTCTATTGCTACAAATGACATAGCTTGAGATACAGCTTGTTTCATCATTTCTTCGCACATTTTGTGAAAAGGAGCAAAAGGAATTTGTAAACTGCTTACAAGAGGTTCATTATTCACAAAAGAATGTGCAAGTAAATGTGCTGCATCTTTCACGTGGTGTGTATCAAGTAGCTCTATATTCATATGTTTTTCCTCTTTCCTGATATAGTGAATAGTAATTAAAAGGATTAAAAATTTTATTTCATCTAGTAAAGTTTAACTATTAAAGCGCTAACAAATATGGTTATGAAACATATGAATGAATCTGTTTAGTAGCAATCGAAATATGTTTATAAAGAAATTCTACGATCTCATCTATACATTCAACAGTTGTATATGGAGAGATAGAAAAGAATTTTAATGTAGAAATCGGATTTCTATCATAACTGTTTATTACATCTACTACACAAGAACGAGTTGTATCACCAAAAAATACTTGATCGCGATTTTTTCCTAGGTAATTAAATAGTTCTATATTTAATCGGTTTGTATCCTCAATTTCTTCTTTTGTTGCAAGGCCTATTCGTTCTTTTTCCCAATTTTCTTGGCCATCTCCATTCAGATAGAAGCGGAAAGTTGTAATTGGTCCATATGTAAAATCATTTGTGATTGCGACTTGGGGTAGGGCCTTGCGCAACTTCTCTCTAAATAATAGATTTACACGAATATAATTTGCTAATATTTTTTGATAACCTTCAATTCCGAAGGCTAATAGATTGATATACATTGGAATAGCACTGCCAGATCGTGAACATTCTAAGGTATAGCCTGTATGATAACTTCCATATGACCTATTACCAAGATAAGGTGTGTCATCTTGTTCAATGTCCATCAGTTGTAAATCAGTATGATTTTTTACGATTAAAATACTTGAAGCATAAGGTGTTTGTCCTAATTTATGAAAATCAAAACATACACTATCTGCAAGGGACATATATTGCATTTTATCTTGTACGTATTGTAAGGCATTTTTCACATTAGGTTCAAATGAGAGTGAATTTTCTTCAAAACTATAATTATTAAAGAAACTATAGAATCCGCCCATTGCAGAATCAGCATGGATATAAATCGGTTTTAATTTATATTTTTTCTGTATTGCTTCAGCGCTCTCTTTAATTTTTCTTATATCATCAATAGTAAATGTGTCTGTTGATCCCATGGTAGCTAGAATATAAAGGGGGATACCGCCATTGTTAATAACTTGTATCATTTTAGCCTCTAAATCTTCTATATCCATAGAACTTGTATAAGGATCAGTTTTCACTTTTATTAAGTGATTTGACCCAATACCAGTTGCTTCAGCTGACTTTAATAAACTATAATGTGCATTTTCAGAAGCAAAGCAATATACATTTTGTGGAGCACCATGTTCTTTTGCCGATGGAAATTGTTTAGAAATTGCTAAGCGCAGGCTAGAAAACACGCATCCTTGTCCACCCCATGTTGTATAGCCGCCGCTATTATGTGGATTATAACCTATCAGTTTTGAAAGCATGGATACCACTTTCACTTCTGCTTCAGCTGCCCCTGGACCATATACATCCCAAACACCATTACCATTTAAAAGTGCCATTGTCATTACCCCTAATAGTGAAGGTATACTTGGTAGTGGTACAGCGTTAGACAAGTAATATTTATTTGGATACGGATGTCCATTCATAAATTGGTTTAGCTCTTCTATAACCTCAGACATAGTGATTCCAGCTAGTGGAATATGACTTTGGTGAATTAAGCCATTGTAGTATCCTTCTGATTTTTCCTCACATTTACCTAAAGTAGCTCGCTCTTCATTTTTTAATTGGTCAAGATTTTTAATTATTTTCTGCATAGATTCTAATAAAAGTTGTTGTTTTTCTTCATTTCCGTCAACGCTCGGAAATAGTTTTAAAATATCTTGCATGCAGTCACTTCTCCTTGTGAAAAACTGGATTTTTATTTTACTTGGTTAAACATAAGGGTATAATAATTTGTAATTGCCCTTTTGAATACTTAGAAATGAGGAGCTATTTAGAAAAAAATGTAATTCCATAGAAGATTATATGAATTATGGAATTTAAAGTAAAGAAAAATTTTTTGATTTATTTTAAAAAAAGTAATTGTGAGATAATGAAGTTTCTAAAAATATTTCTGAATTAATTGTTTATTCGGTTTGCATGTTGCCTTAGCATGTATTCAACTAGTGTAGTAGATATTTTAATATAATGTAGAACGTATTATAAGGTAGTTGAATAAAAGGGTTCAACTACCTTATAAAATGTAGATATTGTTGGGAAAAGATAAAAAAATAGGGTGGAAGTGCTAAAGATATGTTCTAGTGGAGAAGAAGTAGTAGTATGGATTTGGTAGAAAAATCAGCATAATTTTTTATGGAAGAATAATTATTTGATCAAAGTTGTTTAATGAATTCAATTTCATTATCTAATAATAATGGACGAGTTAAGTGGGAAGAGTTCTCTTCAACCTGGGTAGAATTTTTTGCACCAGGAATAGCAACTGAAACGGCAGGATGACTTAAAACATAACGTAAAGCAACTTGCGCTAAACTTCGATTTGAGCGTACAAGTGAACGTAATTTCTCTACTTTGTTTAAGCTATCTTTAAACCACTTTTCTTTTGGCCAATCTTTTCTTAAATCATCGTCTGGAAATTGAGTTTTATGTTTAAATTTTCCAGTTAAAATCCCCATCTTAAGTGGACCTCTTATCACAGCACCTAAATTATGTTTTTCAATATAAGGAAGGATGTCTTTCTCAGGCTCTTTATTCAAAATACTATAATCGAATTGTACGACATCTAAATCATTATCTTGATTAAAATGTTTTATATAATCTAAATCATTAGTAGAAACACCAACGGCTCTCACTTTGCCAGATTTTTTTAAGGTTTGGAAAGCTTGTAGAAAGGCTTCTGTTTCTTCATGTTTATCCCACCAAATATGACAAAAGTACACATCTATATAATCCGTTTTAAGGCGCAGTAAACTAGCCTCAAACGCATCAATGATCTTTTGAGGATCTCCATAAATAGCTGGTTGATTTGGGTCATAATGATGACCAATTAATCCACCTTTTGTAGAAAGAATGATATCCTGCCTGCGATTATTTATAGCTTTTGCAACGAGTGTTTCACTATGACCTAATCCATAAACATCAGCAGTGTCAATAAAATTGACCCCTAGGTCAATTGCTTTCTCAATTGCATCAAGTGATTCATTATCTTTTACTGCTCCCCATTCATCTCCACCAATCGCCCACGAACCGAATCCTATCTCTGAAACTATTAACCCGGTGTTACCTAATAATCTATATTCCATTATGTACGGACTCCTCCTTTACAGTTTATGTTATTAGAAGTATATATAGTGACCAGTTGGAATATTCTTGAATTTATTTTGGGAGTATAAATTAGACTATTTCCTTTAATAAAATATGTAAGATTACTGTATAAAAAGAAATTAGAATTATTAGTGAAATGGTTTTTTATGCTCAAATTGAATAAAAGTATGAACTGTTACAGTATAAATATGAGTTTTATTCATAATTTTAATAACTATGCAATAAGCGAAATAAATGTTGAATTTAGTCGGAAAATATAGATTTACAAATTGCAGAATATGTACATATAGTTGTAACTGTAAATATTATCCGTTTTTAAATATTTATAAAAGGAGAAATTCATATGAAGGAAATACAAAAGAAATATGAAATTGTAGAAGAATTGGATGCAACGGTAGGTCAAGAAGCATTATGGATAGCTCATCAAATGGAAATAGAAAAAGGAATGAACAATGAACCGATTATAATAAAGTTAAAAGGAAAACTTCAAATAGAGGTCTTGAAGAAAGCGCTTACCTTAATGGTGCAATCACATCCGGCGCTACGTACAATATTTAAGAAGAGGGATGAAAAAATAAAGCAATTAATTCAAAAGAATGTAGAATTTGATGTACCAATTAAGGATTTAACGGCTTTTAAAAACACAGAACAAAAATCTATTTTTAAAAATTTCTTAGAATCTATAGTGAATGAGAAATTTAGTTTAGAAGAGGGTCCTTTGTTTAAATTCCACATCATTAAATTCAGTGAAGATACATTTATTTTACATTTAATGTTTCATCACATTATTTACGATGGATGGAGTTTAGGAGTTTTCATCCGACAATTATCCAATACGTATGGTGAATTACTTCAAGGGAAGTCGAATGTAGAATTTGAATCTCCTTATAAGAACCTCGTAAAGCATGAGGAGAGTTTTATTGATAGTGCAATATATAAAGAGGGATCATCGTATTGGAAAGATTATTTACAAGGTGAATTAACTCCTACAGAGTTTCCTATTGATTTTGATAAAATGAATGAAAAAAGATATACAGATAAAAATATAAGTAAGAATATTAATTCGGATTTATTTTATCAAATACAATGTTTTGCTAAAAAAAATAATATAAGTATTTATGGAGTAATGTTAAGTACTTATTGTACCTTACTTCATCAAATGACAAATGCTGAAGAGATAATCGTTGGTATTCCAATTAATACTAGACCATATACAGAAGAACGAAATACTTTTGGTTACTTTGTTAATACATTACCTATACGTATAACAATAGAAAAGGGAGATACATTTAAGGGGATACTTAATAAAGTTAATAAATCTATTCATCTAGCTATTACGTATAAACATAATTCTTACTCACATATAGTAAAAGATTTAAATCTAAATACAAATACAAATCATAATATGGTATATTCTACAGCATTTAATACGATGAAGATACCGGAATTAAAAATTCCTGATATTGAGTCAACAGTTTTAACAGATTGTAAAAGAGTAAATCCTTTTAATATGACTTGGAGAATAATGCGATATGAAGGGGAAACAGAGAATAAAATTGAGGTTGACTATAACTCAGCATTATATAAACCAGAGAGTATTAGTGATTTAGTCGAAAGGTATATATATTTGTTACAAAAATTAATGAAGAATGTGAATGAACCTATTCATTCATTGGATTTGCTTTTAGAAAAAGATCATCGTCTATACAAAGAGATGAACTCAAATGCTCTTACATATCCTAATTCAAAAACACTAGATCAATTAATTGATTTACAAGCATTAAAATCGCCAAATCAAATAGCAATTTCAATGGGGGACAAATCTATTACCAATTATGAATTACAGCAAAGGTCCAACCAAATTGCGAATTATTTACGTAAAAATGATATAAAAAAGGGACAACGTGTAAGTATTACTATGGAAAGAGAGATTGATACCATTGTATGGATTCTAGGTATCCTAAAATCAGGTGGAGTTTATGTACCAATCGATCCAAAGTTTCCTGAAAAAAGAATAAAATACATCTTAAAAGATAGCGAAAGTCAAATGATTATTACGAAGAAAGAATACAGGGGATTGGTTGAAAGTTTTGCGATTCATACAATTTATCTAGAAGATTTTCATTACGCTAATTCTATAGAAAATATTGCGCCTACACATACCATAGAAGATGCAGCTTATATTATCTACACGTCAGGTTCAACAGGTTTGCCAAAAGGAGTCGTTGTACCACATAAAGGCGTAATTAATTTATCATATTCAGTAATTAATACATTTCATTTAGGAAAAGAAGATGTGTTTTTACAATTTGCAACGATTATTTTTGACGCCTCCATTATGGAAATATTTCCGATTTTGCTATGTGGAGGAAGAATGCATTTAATTTCTGAAATCGAAAAACGTTCAACAGAGGAATTTATAAATGTAATTCAAAAGAATGGTATTACATATGTGGTTTTACCAACTGCATTTTTTAAATTAATAGCTGATATGCCAAAAGAAATGTTACTTAAATTAAAATCTGTAAAACGTTTATTTGTGGGAGGGGAAACCTTACCTGCTGAATCAGTTCGTAAATGGCAAAGTAAATTAGGTTTAAAGATTCCAGTTCTTAATGCATATGGTCCTACTGAAACTACTGTGTGTGCAACCATGTATGAAGTAAATGGTGAGATACAAAAAGAAATTTCTAGTATCCCAATAGGTAAACCAATTGCTAATAGTGAAGTTTTCGTGGTTAGCCCGTTCAGTACGTTATGTCCGTCAGGTGTAGTAGGTGAGTTATTTATTGGCGGTGATGGAGTTGCTAACGGATATTTAAATCAAAAGGAAAAAACAGAAGAGGCGTTCATTTCTTTCGGTAAATCCTATAATAGTAATAAAATGATGTATCGTACTGGGGATTTAGTTCGTCTTTTACCAAATGGAAATTTAGAATTTATCGGAAGGAAAGATAATCAAGTAAAAATACGTGGATATCGCATTGAGCTTGATGAAATCGAAGGAACATTATTTAAACATCCAGAAGTGAGAGATGCTGTAGTATTCACTTACCAAAACGATAAAATCGTTAGTTTTTATTTATCAAAAGACAATAGAGAACTTAAACAAGAGGAATTAAAAACATTCTTAAGTGAAAGTTTACCAGATTTTATGATACCGAATTATATATTTCATCTTAAAAGTTTTCCTTTATCACCAAGTGGGAAACTTGATAGAAAAAAATTAGAATTACAAATCCCATCTTTACTTGAAAACATGCAGAAGCAATATGTATCACCGATAAGTGAAACGGAAAAAAGGTTGGCAAAAACATGGGCAGAGATTTTAAATTTAGGGAAATATAGAATCAGCAGAGAGGATGACTTTTTTAAACTTGGGGGACATTCATTAATTGCTGTGCAAGTTTTAAATCAAATTCAAAAAGAGTTTCATCTAAAAATTGAAATTAGAGATATTTTTGAGCATACAACGATTGCTAGTCTATCTGCTTACATCGACAAATCAATGACAGTAAATCATGATAGGGAAGAACAGGAGATGCAAGTATTAAAAGTTGCAGATAAGGAAAGTTATCAGTTATCAAGTGCTCAAAAAAGAATCTGGTTTTTAAATAAGTATAACGCCATTAATAGAGTGTATGATACACCACTACACATATATATTGAGCCGAGTTTAAATAAGGATATTTTACAAGACACCATAAGATTTTTAGTTCAACGACACGAGATGCTACGAACAGTGTTTATTGAAAGAAATGGAGAGCCTAGACAAGTCATTTTAAACTCAATAGCGATTGACCTGATTCACGATGAGATTGAATACATGTCTAAAAAAGAACAACAAGAATATATACGTACAACAATAAATCAAACGGATCATACACCATTTGATTTAGAAAAGGGCCCTCTTTTTAGGATTAGAATTTTTAATCTGGATAAGAAAAAGTCTTATTTCTATATCAATTTACATCACATTATTACAGATGAGTGGAGTGTAAGGAATTTATTAGATGAATTAATGAAGGTATATAGTGCCTTTGCTAAACGTAGAAATCCTGTGTTTCCAACTATTTCTAATCGATATGTAGATTATGCAGAGTGGGAACAGGCGCAGTTAAATTTAGGTCGATGGGATACAGAAAAATCTTATTGGATGGCCGAACTTGCAGCACCTCTTCCTATATTAAATCTTCCTTTAGATTTTAGTAGGAATCGTCAAAGTACAAATAAAACAAATAAAGGTACAGTATTTGAAATGAAGTTAGATAATGAAATGAAAGAGTCTTTAAAACAAGTATGTGAACAAGAGAATGTTTCTATGTATATGCTATTTTTGGCAGCGTATATTCAATTGTTACATTATCTAACGGATCAAAAAGATATTATTGTAGGTACACCGGTTGTTGGAAGGAATCATCAAGAATTTGAAAAAATACAAGGATTTTTTGTAAATACTTTAGCGATTAGAACACAATTGAATGATGTGAAAAATTTAACACAGCTATTAAAAATAGTAAGAGAGAAATGTTTGAATTCATTCCAAAACCAATCGTACCCATTTGATAAAGTAATTGAACAAATAAATCCTGATAGAAGCTTTGGAAATAACCCGATTTTTTCTACTATGTTTAGTTATCAAAAAGATATTCTGCAGCAACATGATGCATACAAGCTTCAGTTGTTACCTAATAAACAAGATATTAGTAAGTTTGACATTTCTTTAGCTGTTGAAGAAGGATTGGATTATGTAGGGGTTTCATTTGAATATGATATTAATCTTTTCAAGGAAGAGTCAATTAATGGGTTTACTCAAAATTTACTTAATATACTGGACGCCTTTATTCATCGACGAACGGTGGCATATGAAAATCTTTCATTTCTATCACAGGAAGAAGAATCTTTATATAAAAACGTAAATCATACAGAAAGACCATATCCTTATTTTCAAAATATACAAGAGCAATTCTATATGCAAGTAGATAGACAACCCGATCGGATTGCTATAGCGACTGCAACGGAATCTTTAACATATAGACAATTAAATATGAGCTCTAATCAAGTAGCTCAACATTTACTTGAAAAAGGTATAAAAAGAGGTGATAAGGTAGCCATATTTTTAGATAGAAGTATAAATAGTATTGTTTCTATGCTTGGAATATTAAAAGCCGGCGCTGCCTATATACCAATAGATGTAAAATACCCTGAGGATAGAATAAATTATATAGTTCGTGACAGTGAGGCATGTAGAATTATAACGAGTAACAAATTTAAAAGTCATTTGAATGTAAGTGATTATAAGGTTTCAATAATAGAGGATATATATCGTACGACTATAAATGATGATGTAAAAATTTTAAATAAACCAGATGACTTGGCATATGTAATTTATACTTCAGGCTCAACAGGAAAACCAAAAGGTACATTATTAACGCATAAAGGAGTATTAAATTTAGTTGAATGGAGACATGAAGTGTTTCAGATCTCTCCAAATGATAAAGTAACACAGTTTTATTCCCATAGTTTTGATTCTTCAGTATCAGAAATTTTTTCTACCTTGTTAAATGGGGCAGAACTATATTTATTAAGTGATGAACAGCGCTATTCAACTGTCGCATATGCTCAAGCCATTCAAGAAACTCAAGCAACTATTTCGGACTTACCAACAGTATTTTTCAATGAATTATCGACTTCATTAACAAAACTGGATAGCGAAAAGATACGTTCTTTAAGATTTATAATAATGGGAGGGGAAGCTGCATCAACAAATGCTATTAGAAGTTGGCAAAGTACTTTTAAAAACCAAGTACAACTGGTAAATGAGTATGGCCCTACTGAAGCAACCGTTTCAGCAATGTATTATTTCATACCAGTTTTAGAAGGCGAAAATAACCTTTTAGTAAGCGTACCGATTGGTATACCAATTTCTAATACAAAAGTTCATATATTGAATTCATATATGCAACATTGTCCGGTAGGGTGCATGGGTGAATTATATATTGAAAGTTTAGGATTGGCCCAAGGGTATTGGAAGCAGGAAGAGAAAGTAAAACAGGCATTTATTTCAAACCCATTTTCAGAAGACAATAGTAAAAGATTATATCGAACAGGTGATTTAGCAAGATGGTTACCAAATGGAAATATAGAATTTATGGGAAGAAAAGATAAGCAGGTTAAAATTAGAGGGCACAGAATTGAATTAGGAGAAATAGAAGATGCAATGTTACAACTTGAGGGGATAAGTCAGGCTGTAGTAACACAAACGGAAGATGGAATGTTATTGCAAGCTTATTATAAAACAGTGGCAGGTATAGGGATAGAGAAAAATAAGTTAGCAATACATTTATCAAATGTATTGCCAGAATATATGGTCCCTAAATATTACTCTCATGTGTTAGAAATACCAAAAACGGCGAACGGTAAAATTGATTTTGAAAAGCTGCCAAAAATAGAGTTTGGTCATGAGCAAAAAGATGAGTGTAAACCTAAACCTAAACCTCAAACTAAAGTG
The DNA here is from genome assembly GCF_002558005.1 of Bacillus sp. AFS012607. NCBI lineage: Bacteria > Bacillati > Bacillota > Bacilli > Caryophanales > Bacillaceae > Bacillus > Bacillus sp. AFS012607. Next base: position 11,397 of record NZ_NTVM01000036.1, on the reverse strand, counting down.
CAAAAAGACATTGCAAAGGTATGGTCTGAAGTTCTAAACGTAAAATCTATAGGGTTAAAAGATGATTTCTTTAATTTGGGTGGACATTCTTTAAAAGTTATGCCGGCATTAGTCAAATTAAAACCGTTATACCCTAACTTGAAAATTCAAGATTTCTTTAAGTATAGAACAATAGAAAAATTAGCCTCTCATATTGAAGAGATGGAAGATATGTCGTTCAAGAAAGAGAAAAATATGAATGTAGCATGTATGGAAAATGAAACGAAAACGACTCCTGTTTATGAAACAACTAAATTAGAAGAATATGAGTTAGATATGGTGAATTATCCAAAAACAGTTTTCCTTACAGGGGCAACAGGATATTTAGGAGCACATATTTTAGAACGGTTATTACAGTTGCCATCTACGACTATTTACTGTTTAGTAAGAAAAAATGAGAATCAAGTAATTGGTGCAAAGTTAAAAGAAAGAATGGAGTTTTATTTCGGTAAAGAAATCCTCCAAAAGTTGAAGGAGAGAGTAGAATTAATTGAAGGAGATTTATCTTTGATGAATCTAGGTCTAGATTTAAAGCAATTGGACCATTTAAAGAATAGGATAGAGTCAATCATACATTGTGGTGGAGAAGTTAGACACTATGGAGAACGTGAGCATTTTCAAAAGGTAAATGTTCAGTCTACAAAATACTTATTGGAATTAGCTAAGAACACAAATGCACGTTTTCATTATATATCGACTTTAAGTGTAGTAGGTCAGGCTGAAAGCGATCCAAAAGAATTTGAATTCTGTGAGTCTAATTTTGATAGAGGGCAAAATTTAGATAATCTGTACCTAGAAAGTAAGTTTCAAGGCGAGAAAATGGTCAGAGAAGCAATGGAAAAAGGAGTTCGTGCCACAATATACCGTGTGGGGAATTTAGTGGGTAACTCTAAAACAGGTAAATTTCAATACAATATTAATGAAAACGCATTTTATAGATTATTAAAAGGGATATGCCTATCTAGCATAGCTCCTGACGTCAATACGTATGTAGATTTAACGCCTGTAGACTATGGAAGTTTAGCTATTACTGAATTATCTTATAAGGCCAATACAGTAAATAAAACCATGCATATCTGTAATCCAAATCAGCTTAAATGGGATCAATTTATTAATAGTTTACAAGCTTTTGGATACGATATCCTGTTAATGAAACAAGAGAAGTATATAGAGAAGTTTTTTAATACAAATCTAACTACTGATGAACAGAAAGCTTTAGAGCTCATAATGCCTTTATTAGAATCTGTAGAAGAGCTATCAGTAGCTATACCATCTTGTTTATACACGCAAGGATATTTGAAGAATGTACATTGTTTAGAGCCAAATCAAGAGTATATCAATTTGTTACTAAATTATGCTATGAGTATCGAGTTTTTACCAGCCATTAAAGAACCAATATTGCTATAGAATATACCATCGATTTTGAACAGATTGGTTAATAAATATGAAGTTTTGAATATTTGTTTACTTTCTCTTATTATTTGGAAAAGTAAAAAGAACTTGTAGTTTTGTCTACAAGTTCTTTTCGATTAAAAGGTTTATACATTTAGTTGGTTGGATAATATTTCAATTCTTCATATTACTAACAGAAGAAATTAACCAAGACAAATAATTCTTTTCAATAAGAGAAAAAATACAATTTTATATTAAGACCAAATCCATCGATCATCAGTTAATGCTTGAGAATCATTAACTTTTTCAATCTCATCTGTTATCGACCACTCATTACTTCTTTCAGCGTTCGCCATATGAACTTTGACCTTTTCACCTACATTAAATTTCTGCCCGTGTGTTAAATAAACTGTAACATTACGTTTACTTCCGTCATTTCCAGTATATTGAACAATTACATAATTATATTCTTCTATTCCAGATTTAAACTTATCTACTTTTGTAACATGTCCTATTTCATATTCGTATGCAAAAACATGTTTTAAATAACTTCCCTGGTGTAATGTATCAGTACCTTGAACCTTTTCAATTGACTCTGCAATCATATAGTCCGTAAAATTACGCATCATTGCACCAGTAGCTTTTATTTGATCACCAACTTTTACATTTGGTGTAGAGTTTAAATAGATACTAATAGGTTCTGAATACTTTGTTGACTCAACAGAGATAACATTATCAGTAACCTCAACTACACGCCCTTCAATTGTTGATAAATTTGACTCGATAGAAGCTGCACTTGCTTTTGTTACTTCTAATCCTGGTAGATTTGTGCCTGCAAGAGCTGCAATTCCTAATGCACCAGCTAAAATGATTTTTTTCATACCTTATAACATCTCCATTCCGATTGTATTTAAATGTGCAGTTAGGTTTAATTCGTAAATAACTTTCTTATATCACCCAACATGTAATCATTATAGTTACATCAAGAATGATTATCAACTACAATTGAAATGTAATTTTGCATAATAATAAATCTTAATATAATAATTTATCATTAAAACGGAAAGGAAGATGTGTATGTATGAAATTGTTACCGTAGAGCAAAAAGGAACCTTCGTGCGAAATGGGGAAAGAAAAATCCTAGGCGTAAATGGTCAACAAATGAATTTCCTAATCAAACAGTGGAAAATTATAACTGTGATAAAATTATACAAGGTTAGATTATCTCTTCGAGAGGATATTAAGGAGAAGTGTAAGGAAATCGAAGGATTAAGAGAGAAATACAAGCCATTTAATACATCTAAAAAAGAAGAAATAGGCTACCATGACTGACTATTTCTATTTTTTATTGCAAATTAATCCGCTGAATCCACCTGTTTTTGTAGAGCTCTAAAAGATGGGGAAACAGATTTTAAAACAATTAGGGATTATATTATTAGGAACCGTAACACTTGTGTTTAGTAGTACAAATTTTGTGGACGCTGCTAGAAAACAGAAAGAATTTAGAGATACGGAGCCAAATAATACTCTTGAAACAGCCAATAGACTAGATTTAGGGTATGATTGTGTGGTTTATGGCAATTTAAATTTAGACGATAAAGACGGTATAGATATCTTTAAATTTTCTCCAAGTGATACTATGAAAGTTGAAGTTACTTTGCAGGGAATGCATAATGATTTTGATCTATTTGTACGAAATTCGAAAGGTAAAATAATAAAAAAATCTTTGAACCTTTCTAATGATATGGAAAAAATTGTTTTTGAAGCGGAAGAATGGGAAGACTATTATATTGAAGTAAGTTCATCGGTAAGAGGGAATGAAGATAATAACTTTGATTATATTTTAGTAGCAGAAAAATATTAAAACTAGTAAATTTAGAGGCCATCCAAATGGGTGGTTTCTTGTTTTTTATGAAATATTTGCCCAAAGTAGAAACTCATACGAACTAGTAAGGTATAAGTGGGAAATGTAAATATGGAAGGTGTTTGAGGTAATTTTACATAAGAAAACAATATTTTTTTCATTATGAGAAAATACACCATATACAGGTTGATTACATATCTAGGACTTCCATTTACATAGAGATCCTATTTTGAAAAAAGAAGTGCAACTAGCAATGAAGGAGGTTAAATCAAATCCTCAAGATAAGGAAATACAGATCCTAAATGGTCTAAGGAAGACGAATGGGTCAAAATGGCCCATAATGTAAATGGTGTGGAAATGCATTATGTTAAGAATACAAAAACTGGTGAATTTGATGATTTTAAATTTAAAGATAAAAAATAAGGGGCGTTTATTATGAAAGTAACTTGTTTGTACAACACTGGAGATTATCTAACAAAGGAAACCGAGGAAATATTTAACTTAGTTATTAAAAAGAAGTATATTGTTTATGGCATATGCAAGTTACAAAGTGGTGAGTTGACATATTTAATTTTAGGAGAACGTGAAAATATGCCATCATGGTATCCAGCAGAATTATTTAAAATATCCGATGCGTTACAACCTATAGAATGGTATTGTGGAGAACACAGACATGTCAAAGATACAACTATAGATTATATATGGGGATATAAAGAGTTAGCCTTGGATGATACACATGCTCTTGGTTTAATAGAAAGAGAGAATAAAGATATGGAACTATTTTTAAAGCGTAAAGCTGAAATTAATGAATTTGAAGAATTGTAATAGTAAATGAATTGTTTAACTTATAAAAAGCGTAGAAATTAAAAATTTCTACGCTTTTTTGTACATAACATTTAGATAAACAGCTTGTTTTTTGAAAAAGTTGAAAGATGATATTTATATTGGCGAGAATATCTATTACAATGGACCCTATATAAAAAAAGGTAGTTGCAAGTGCAACTACCTTTTCACAAAAATATTATTATGCAAATAACACCTTTAGCGTAGACTTGCGCTTAATGGTACTTGGGAATAAACTGTGAAATTGTTACCATAAGTACCGTGTTTAGAAAATGAGGAAGAAATTGAACCGTTCCAACTTTTGTAGGTAGATCCTGATGTATCTGCTCTTAGAAGTACGTTTGAAAAGCTAGCCTGGCTAAAAGAATTACGTCCAGCATCTTCAACACCCTGAACCATTTTTATTGGTTCGTATTGAGAAAATGAGCCATATACAGGCTGATTTGCATATCTAGGGCTTCCATTTACATACATAGTAACCGTACCATTTCCGTTATTAATTATTTTAAGGTTTACCCGATCACCATCTTTAATTGATGTATCATATTGTGTGTTCCAATACTTACTGTTTTGACCTGATTCATTATATCCTGAATTAAGAAATACTTTATATCCACTTGGTGTTTTTGAAATACCACCCTCAACTTTAGATGCTCCAATACCTAAATACCAATTCACATATCCATCTTTAACAACAACTGATTTTGGTAGATTTATATCAGCTGCAATCCCGGTATAACTACTATTTGTAACACTTTTTACAGCACCTTCTGTAGCTGCAAAACTAGTAGTTGAAAACATTGATAGTGAAATTAGAAGTGAACCAACTAGATACATCATTTTTTTCTTACTTTTTCTAAATACTTGATTCATTTTAGATCCTCCATATTTTAAATTATTAAATTGTATGGAAAGTTGGCCAACTAACTACAACTTACAAATTAAAGATATATCAGGTTTCATTTAATGTATATATTTTCCTGTTACGAGTCATTGAAATGTCAAATAGATTTGATTTTTTATATTTTTCAATATAGATGGAGTTGACAGAATAAAGTGGTATTTCTATTTAAATGTAAGAAGATTTTGTTAAAAATCCTATAAAAACCTATAAATGTATTGAGGATAATATGTACTACGATTCATTTAGGAGTGAGGAATATGGAATGAATATAGGGGGATTTTTCAATGGGTTGATCTGAAATATTTAGAAATAGATTAAAAACAAAGGAAATAAATGAATAGTTTTTGTTAAGGAATTCATTGAAATAGTTCGTAGATGAAGGGGAATATATGATTTAAAAGACATGGATTTCCTATATAAAAGAAGAAAGAGGATCCAACTATGGGAAATACAAAATCAAAGTTAGTTAATGCATCTATTGAAGGGATGATAGAGGCATTAAAAGATGAAAATGAATGTTTACGTATGGAAGTCGATTATTTAAAGAAGTTAAAGGACTTCGTTCAAAAAGAGATGGAATTACAGAACAAGACAAAGCAAAAGTAACTTATCTTACAAAATTCGAAGGTATGGAACATATTAAGATAGTATTAGATAAGTATAATGTTCATTACAATCGCAAAAAAATCAAAGTACAGTTAAAAGGAATGAGTCCAGTACAATACCGGACTCACATTCAAACAGCCGCTTAATTTTTTGTTTAATTCTTCAGGTCCAATTCATTATAGGCAATCGAAAGTTGGCTTGCTACAATCAGTGATTGTTATTCTTTAACTTATCTCATATTACGTTAGTTTAAGTATTGAGAGTAAAAGAATAGGAATAGAAAAATTAATGTTTTGCTAAATAATCTATTAAAGAAACTTAAAGGAATAACAAGTTCTCCTATTGTAAGGATTTTAAGTTTATCCTTATTTAGTCCTTTTATTAATTCTTTTAATGTTTGGAAATTTATTTTATTAACGAAAGACCAACTTGGCACAGCTTTTGTATCTGAACCTATTTTGAAAATGATATGAATACTATGTGCATGAAAACCGCTTATTATTAAAATAAGCATAAACCCTAAAATAATGAACCAAGTCATTTTTCAACATCTCCTTTCAGTATTTAATATTAAGATATTAAAACTGTTGAGAAAGTGTGCTGTTGTCCATGAAAAATATTGAGAATTTGTTGAGGAAATATTGAGAATGTTGCAATGCTATTGATTGTAGCGGAGTTAATAATGCTTTTCATATTATATGTGTGAAAAAAGGAAATAGGAAAGAGAACAGTTGCGTAGACTGTTCTCTAAGGAGCGGAAGTGCTGAACATTTTCAATGACAATGATTCAAGCATTCCGTTAATAGTATGTGTAAATATTTATAATTCATACAAGAAAGGCAGCTATAAAAAATAGCCGCCTTGCCTCAGGGAGAATTCAAGAAAATTAGAGATTCATTATGGATACAGATTGGCAGTTACCAATTGATTTATATTATTAGCAAAGGTTCAATTAATTATTCATAAGTTAAGATCTTGATTCATCGTAGGGTGAGTGACATACAAAGTAAAAAGAGCACTTTTTAAAAGTGCTCTTTTTAAGATGTGCATTAGGACTTGAAAGAAGCATCAATGACAATTTAGAAAGAAATATCTCTATACAACATATGGAGGTACTATGGAAGGGTGATGATAAAAAAATAAAAAGAGCAGTTAGAATGAACTAACTGCTCAGCTCCAGGGGAAATGGATAGTTTCAATTATCAAGACAATAAAAAGACAAGCAAAAAGGATTAAATTTGAAGAAAGTGTGTTGTTTTAATTGTATTAGGAGTTTTAATCATCGTATAACTACCTCCCCTATATGAATGGATAAATTGGAAATATCCTATAGGCTTAATTTTATGTATGATATTTGGACATTTTAGGTTACTAGAGTTTTAAATGAACTGTCATATCTTTACTAAATGCCTTTATGCTATTGCCATAATCTTCATTCAGTTTGTATTTTACATTGAAAGAATAGAGGGAGGAAGTGTAAAAAGACATGAAACTCCAAACTAAAATCACATGAACAATTGCTGATAAATGACCATTACCTTAAATTTTGTAGGTACTTTCATGTCTCAATAACAGGACATGAAAGTCTAAACTTTTTGAACATAGGACAAAAAACTCTAAACTACTTAACCAGTAATGTTCGAGGGCTTTTTTTGCAAAGTACGAAAGATTAGAACGCGAACTTAAAGAATTTGTTTCAGAAGAAGATAAAAACACATCTTGGCTATATTCAAGACATGAAGACTTCATTGAAGAAATGAAAAGTATAAATGAATTAGTTGCTGTATTAAAACAAGCTTTTTAATGAACGTGTTTATCTT
>NZ_NTVM01000036.1:0-3922 GCF_002558005.1 Bacillus sp. AFS012607 | reverse complement strand
AAGATAAACACGTTCATTAATATAATATGTTTTTAAAATTCATGTAATGTTTTCTGCTTATTATTAAAGCAGGGGGTGTTAATATGACTGTAAGCATGTTTTTTGTTAAACTTATTTATGCAATTGTAGCGTGAGCATGCGTAGTACCTGCTATCAATGGCATCTTTAGTAAAATTGAAGAATATGTAGGCTAAAGCATCCATAGCGGTGCTTTTTTGTTATATAGGGTAATATCATATAGGAGTAGAAGCCATGCATATGATAAAAAAGAACAATTTCAGTAGGAATCCTGATTGTCCTTTGAAATGCGTCCTATATTTGCACCAGAACCGACTAAAATTAAGGTGGTTCAGTTGGAGGAGATTACTATTAATGCTATAGGAGAAAATATCGGATATAGATCGGCTTCAGCTAGTATATTTATTGATTTAAAAAGTCTATCAATAAAGCTATTCAAGATTAATATATAGTATATATTAATCATCCTATAGAGGTGCTTTTTACTTCTTTTATAGAATTTACACATAAAACATATATTTATACGCATTGCATTGTTACTACACGCTAAGGAATAGTAATAAAAAGATGTTACCAATAAAACTGTATAAAAACAAAAAGAATCCTAATAGGGTTAATTCTTTATGAAAGTTGAGCATGACAAACCTCCCTGGATAAATAGAATATCTTAATATGTTGTTTGTATATTTAAAAGAAAAAACATAATTTGGTACATTGGATTGGAGGATATCTATATAAATAGGTAGAATCTAATTATTTGGTTCACATTTTAATCCAAGGGGTACAAATTCGATGCGACATGAAAAGGATTTGTTGAAACAATGGAAGACGGATTTGCAAGCTATTCAAGAAGAAAAAAGGCTGAAGAAGAAGGCTAAGAAAAAGAATAAGAATAGGAAATATAGCATTCCGGGTAATACGGCTGACTTCATGGATGGTAAGAATACTTATCGTAAAGATAATGGGGTATGGAAGCAAAGAAATAAATAATGTGAGAATAAATAAGTTTGATCAAGATTATACAATTATCGCAGTCGCTTCCTTGATCTAGGAGGCGTCTTGTTTGTTGTTAATATTACTAAACAAATGAACACAAAATTAAGATACGCTAACAAGAAGGGATATACCTTGTTAAACAACGTGGCGTATAATAGATCATGCTTTAGAGCTGCTTGCTAATCGTGAAGAAAATGGATATACAGTTAAGAAGATATGTGAAGTTACTGGTGTAAGTCGTAAAGTTCTTTATAAGAGGACAAAAGAAAAAGGAGTTATGTAGAAATTAAAGTAGTGAATCCACTGCTATTCTGATATTGTATATTTTTTTATGTTAATATCATGTTAAGAAAAGGATGTATGAATTTTGGGCATATAATTAATTGATATAGGGATATTTATTATTTGTTTGACCTTGATTTATGAAATCAGGGAAGTAGAAGGTGGCAGTTCGAAAGAAAAAGTTAGCTTAGCTTTTGAAAATCTTGTCGACCTTATTTCCTTAGATTTTAATTTTTCCACAACTGTTCATATTATTAGGGGGAGGCCGCATCGTGTTTGGTATTGTTATTATATAGAAAAAAGAGAATGGCGAGCATCTAAATAGGATGCTTTTTTACTTTACAAAAAAACCTGCAGAACTGCAGATTCTCCTGATGATGCTTTAATTAAGTAAGTCCCGAAAATATAATGTAAAGACTAGAAATGAGTTCAAGAATTTTCGTTGATTCATGCCGCTCTATAATCTTTGTTTTTAAGCTTCTTTCTAATATCAATAAATCCTATAATCATTATTATCATGCATATTAACTTGAGCCAACGAACCTCCTGGTGGAACATTAGACCAGAGAAGAATTCATAAGCGTATAATAAACCGACAATCGGGAATAGCCAAGTCATAAATTTCAAATCTTTTAGATGAAACTTATAATTATTAATTTTTTTCCACATATGTATCAACTCCTATTTTCCTGATGTTCTGTAGTTCTGCTTGATAATATCTCGCGTGTTTAGGATAAATAATAGAAGGAAAACCAAGGCTATGATTCCGTTAACCCAGTAGTATGTATGTCCTGTTGTGAATCCAGTATAGAAAGAAAAGAAATTCCAAACTAAAAGGATTGTTGAACAGATAGTAGAGATCAATAATGAACCAAAACTCCTCATGATTGTCACCTCGATTCAAAATGTTAGTGGTTATTTATAATTATACATTCAATAAATGGATTTAAAAGGGTAGGATATAATAAAATAATATAAAGGAATTACTGTGAGGCGAGAAATATAGATAGGTAGCAAATCCGCTTCTTTTTATTTTAAATTGAAAAAGGAATCTCGAAAGATCCCTTTTTCTAATTCCGATATATCTTAATCGCATATAAGTAAAGACATAAAATATTATATAATAATAAAAAAATATAAACAATAAGTATTTTAGTTAACATAAGAAGGAGTTATAAAAATTACTCCCTTAAAAGTACAAACAATGAACTAGAGCTAGCCTTTGCAAATACGAAGGAAAATGGTTGAGGGATAACTCAGATTGAGCAGGGTTTATCATTCTTTACCCAAAAGGTAAGGAATGTAAAACAGGTTATGCATATGAACCTTGGCATATTCGTTATGTAGGAGAGATCGCTGACAATATATATCAAGAAAAGCTAACTTTAGAAGAATATACGAATCTGAAAAAATAAAGAATTGAATTAGCGTATATCATAATAAATACAAATACGGATGTGCGGATTTGTACTTACATGATGAGGTTACATCGAGTGGTAAAGTAGGGTAGGAATGTGACTTGAAAAACAGCTATATAAAGGTAGTTACAATACCTTACTTTTAATCAGTTTACATAACATATCTAATAGAGATTAATAAAAAACAAGTGAATGAATCTCAAAATGAAAAGAATACTTATATCATTGAGACAGAAAGAGAAATTTAGTAGTTACATATTGAAATCTGCATTTAAATAATATTTAGCGGAATGCTCAGCTAAACCAAGTACAATAAAAAGAATCAAAGGAAATGCTCTATTTCGGCATCACAACAATTAAATTTTGCAAAATACACCATCTATTTAGTCTTAAGGAGTTAAAGTAAACTATTTTGCATTAAAATGTTATAGATTGGATAAGTTATATAATCAACCATTTAATCAATATTAATATGTATAGCTGAAGGTACCCGAAACTAAAAGATATTTATACTGATGAAAGGTAAGGTATATGATACCTTTATAAAAGGGGGAAAATTAAACACTTACAACTTCGCGCGAAATACCAATTTTACGAACAATAAGATGTGTAAATAAAAATCCAATACAGTATTTAGGGATTTCTAGCTTGTTAGCATACATCTCTGTATATTGATATGTGTCCATATAATTCATATTTTATATAGAAATTATCAAATACTAAATTACTTATTGCAAAATTTTTATAGTAAATTACATTTCAATTTATAAAAGGTTTCTTATGTTGATCTATTTAACTCCTTATAATCATGTTCAAATTAAACAATTCGTATTTTATAACAACTATTAAAAATTTTTCATGTGTTCATTTTGTGTGAATTTATATATGAAAATTGTTTTATTTTGCACACCTGTGAATGTGATTTTTGCACTAATTTTTATAGCTTTATACAGATTTATCACGTGCTTATCTATAATTTTAATAGAATGACTACACCATCCTTATTTAATTTCGATTATATTTTAGCATCCCATAATTTAATTATGTAAATAAGTCTGTGTAAAAATTGAATTTCACGCGAACTTGTGTTCGTTTATTTTTTCTGTTATAGTATATATGAGGTGATTTTTATGGATTACAGCAACCAACGTCAAAAATCCGTACATCGTAAAAAATTATACGAGAATCTAAATGAAATGCCCTTTTAC